>JAFADQ010000027.1 GCA_023424725.1 Bacteroidota bacterium | reverse complement strand
CAATTAACCCAAACGAGCTGGAAAACCACTACCCCGGCAACCCGCTTGGCCAGACAATGAGCGTGCAACATTTTCTTCTTCATTTGCTCACCCATTTAAATTACCACCTGGGGCAAATAAATTACCTGCGGCGCCTGCTGCAATAGCAGATAAATTTTAAGCTGCAACGGGCAAAAAAACGGCCATCGCAGCCTACCTTACAAATGCAATTGTTCCCAATAATACACTGCAGAATCTGGCAGTTGGTTTGCCCTTGGCGCATGCATTTTTGCCGTTTCCTGCACTTGTAAAATGCGCTCGTCGGCGCCGGGGTGGGTAGATAAAAAGTCGGGCATTCCGTGCGCCGGGTTCGCATCTTTCAGCACTTGCATAAGAGCAGTTATTTGTTCGGGCTGGTAGCCGTTTTGCAATAACACTTCCAGTCCGAAACGGTCGGCTTCCAGCTCAAGCTCGCGGCTGTAGGCCAGCTGCTGCAGCCACTCGGCGCGCTCTGCCAAAATGCCCACTATGCCCGCATCCTGCAGCAAAATCAGCAATACCAAATGGCCCGACAAATTGCGCACCAGCGATATAAGCGAATGCCGGTATTGCACGTGCCCTGCCTCGTGGCCCAGCAAGGCAGCCAGTTGCCCGGGGTGAGTTAATTTATTTAACAGGCCGGTATATACCACCAGCTCGCCGCCGGGTATGGCAAACGCGTTTACCACATCGCTCTGCACAACCGTAATATTTACCGGAATATCTACCTGCAGCTGGTGCTGTTTATAAAACCGGTTTACCAGCACCGTTTTAGCCGAGTCTATTTTTTCGCCGGCCAAAAAAGAGCTTAGCATGGGCCCGGCCAGTTGCAACTCTACCGACCGGGGTATTTTTTTGGCCGCTATCTCTGTTATTTTTGGCATCAGCAGCACCCAGGCGGCAATGGCAAGCGCCAGTAAAACCAGAAAACCGAGCACTAACCAAAGCACAACTTTTGTTATTACAGCTGCGCCACTTCCGGCCAAATAATTAACCTTTATGCGTTGCTGGCGCAGTGCCTGTACAAATTCTGCTTCAGGAAGATTTAGCGTGTCGGGCGCGTATGGGTTGCCATGTTTTAAAATAAGCCTGCCCGGCACGCCGGCCTTGCTGTGGCCAATGCTGCGGTGCGGCCAGAAAAGTTCGCGGCCCGGAATATGGATCTTTAAGCCGGCTGGGTCGGCCCAAACCGTAGCCTGGTATTCCTGTTTGTTTCCGGCATCGAAATAAATGGCGTTGTGCATAAAAGCGAAGATACGTAGTTGGCCGGTTTGTATTGTAAAAACACATTTATTGCTGTTTGTTTTCTACTTAATTAAGCTCTTTAATACTAAAAAAAACCTCTTACATTTTACAAATTACCTAAACATTAGAAATTAATTATTTAAAGATTACCATTTAAATTTAACAGCTAAATTTCTGTTTTAATTATCAATTTTATAACCGGTCTTTTATTTTACGCACTTACTTTCAATTGCATTTTTTAGGTATATTTTATAGCATTACATCTTAAAAAGTTGCACTTTAAAAAAAATTTACCGCAGAGTTGGTTTGTTAAAAAGTAATTACTTACTTGAAGCCTCACTTTTTAGGTAATTAGATTTTTAAATGAAAGTATGACCACCCCCATTAAAGCACTGATTGTTGAAGCGGATAATAGCTCGGCACATCAAATTAAAAAAATTATAGAAGAAAATGGCTTCGAAACAGCTTCTGTCGCGACGAACGGCATGGCGGCTTTGCAGGCTGTAACTTCTTCCCACTTCGATCTGGCCATAATAGACTTTGGGCTGCCCAATTCCTGGTCGGATACGGTGCTTCACGCATTAAGCAAAAAAGAAGTGCCGGCATCGCTGGTGCTGTTGTATTTGCCGGAAGCCGACGATTTGCAACAGCTAAAAGAAAAATTTCCGGAGGCGGCTTTTTTGCCTAAACCTTATAGCGCAACCAGCCTTATAAGTGCGGCAAGCAAGGCGCTGCAGGGTTATAGCACCGTTATTTCTTAACCTGGTATTGCGGCATTTTTGTTTGGTTTCCCTCGGCTAAACAAATTACCCAATAAGGTTCGCAGCCAACAACTTTCTACAAAAACCGGAAGCCGTTTTATACCGGCATCCGGTTTTTTTTGTGTTCGAGATCCGGAAGTAGAATTAAAAATATTGCAAGTTTTATCAAATTGCCGCACCAAAAGATCCGGCTTTAAACCATATTTAAAATTTCTGATTCCGCAGGTAAAACCCGCTACACTTTACTTCAGGTTAAAAAACGGTTCACACAAAAGCTGCGGCGGCCAAAAAAATATGCGGTACGGGTTAATTAATAGTTGTCTGTAAACCCTGAAACTATTACCTTTCTAATACATTTTACAGCAATATGAAGTTTACCCACCTGGTAGCCAGTGCGTTTTTGTTTTCGATAATAGTAAGCAGCTGCGTGCCCCGCTATATCCCAAACCGGCAGAATGTACCCATGCTGCAGGAAAAAAACGAGTTCAGGGCAAGTGTAAATCCCAGAAATTTACAGTTGGCATATTCTCCCATGCAGGGTTTGGGCATTATGGCCAATGGTTTTTACATGGAGCAAAGTGCTTGGCGGGTTTATTCCGATGACGACACTGAGCGGGCAAGGCAGTTCTTATCATTAGCAGAAATAGGTTTAGGATACTACTGCCCTATTTCGCCCGATAGCGCCTGGCGATTCGAGATCTACTCAGGATACGGAACCGGCAATGCACGTATTCACCTTCAGGAAAGAACCGGAAACCGTTGGCTTGGTTCGGGCTCCTATGACATTGAAAGGAATTTTAATGCCCGGCAAAACCGTTTTTTCGTTCAGCCGGCTATCGGCTATAGTTCCGAATATT
>JAFADQ010000008.1 GCA_023424725.1 Bacteroidota bacterium | reverse complement strand
TAGAGGCTGATTTATTTGTTTTTACCGCTAAGGCGCAAAGAGATTCGCAAGGTTAGCAAAGACTTTTACTGGTAAATGATTGATGGCTATCTGAACCCTGAATAAAAGGTGAAATTAAAGCGGCGCTTCTGGCGCAAGGATTTCCTTGTGCCGTCTGTATAGACAAAATATTGCGTTGAATTTGCCCTCGGCAAGCGCAAGGAAATCATTGCGCCAGGGGCACCTGCTGTTGTTCTTACGTCGGTACAAATATCTGCTTCAACTCGGCCTTTGCCTGATTGGGAAAGGGAGGTGGTTTTTGCAGACAAGGTCCTTCACTTCGTTCAGGATTACAGCGCGGGGTGGGTAAACAGTGATGGTTTTAAGCTCTTGTATAGAAATCAGTAATCTGCTTAAAATTTTGGAAGGATAGTGGGTTTTTCGACTTCGGAAAATTTAACATGCTTTTGCTATTGCTTCTCAGCATCTGTAGCGGGCTTATTATTTTGCTTTGGTAGTTGGTTTTGGTTGTTGCGCGGAACGTAATAATAGTGATAATAGAAGCCCGGCACCGTTGTGTTTTGGGCGCTGGCGCCGTTGTTTTTGGGCGTTGCAGCTTCTTGTTCAGGTTCGTTTATCTGGGCTTGCGGGTATTGCTGTTGCAGAAGCTGCTCACGTTCTAACTGGGCCTGCCGCCAGGTTTGCAG
This sequence comes from Bacteroidota bacterium, assembly GCA_023424725.1. Classification (GTDB taxonomy): domain Bacteria; phylum Bacteroidota; class Bacteroidia; order Cytophagales; family Hymenobacteraceae; genus JAFADQ01. The sequence goes on along the minus strand of JAFADQ010000008.1, from coordinate 2,011 downwards.
ATCGAGCCATACTTCGGGTTGGGTCAGGTTCCAGGGAGCGAAAGGGTCGGAGAGGGCTTCCAGGTTTTCGTGGTGGAAGGTGGTGGTTTTGGGCTTTACAGGCCTGTAATGCTTGCGGAAGTGCCAGGCCAGCAACAAGCCCGAGATAGCGCCGAATAAATGCGATTCCCAGGAAATGCCTTCTTCTAAGGGCAGCACGCCGTACACCATGCCGCCATACAACACCAGCACAACCGCAGAGAGGGTAATAGCGTCGCGGTCTCGGCGGAAAAGGCCACTAAACAACAGGTAGCTTGCCAGCCCGTACACAACCCCCGACGCACCGATATGGTACGATTGCCGGGCGAGCATAAACGTCCAGAGATTGGTGGTGAGGTAAAGCCAGATGCAAATTTCTACTGCCAGCCTGGGGTAATGATAAAACAAAAAGCCCGAAAGCAGCAGCAACGGAAACGTGTTAGAAAGCAGGTGCAGCAAATCGCCGTGAATAAGCGGCGAGAGAAAAATGCCCGGAATGCCGGACAAATGCCGCGGATACACACCCAAAAAAGCGATGTTAGTATCTGTAACCCAGGCCAGAAAATGAATAAACCAGATAAAGGCAACAAACACGGCGCCGGGCAGCAAACTTTTTAGTATTTTCTTTTCTTCTGCGCCCATTTTGTTAGTTGTTGATTGCGGGTTGTAAGTGGTTGTACGCGAGCCGCAACAGGTATTTTAGTTGCGCTGTTAGGTTTTGTTACATATACTATACCGGCTGCCACCGTGGTTGCGCCAGGGATAGCAGCGGAAATACTTTTGGCCTGTAACGGCCGGTTTTTTGGGCTTCGGAGGGTAAAAAAAGCCGCTCTGCCAAGCGCCGCTACTCTGCATTTAGCCAAAAGATTGCAGCGAATAGCCCGGCCGGAGGTGCGCCCAACTATTATCGATTTAAAAATAAACAGGTAAAATTAATTTAGGTTGTAATGCCTGGTTTTTTGGCCGCTACAGGTTTTTTATACGTGTTTTTAGTACTTGTCATTTACTGTGCCTTGTTTATTTATAGTGCCAATAAGGCGGGAGGTAAAACTTTATTATGCCATAAGTGGTTAATAAATAGTCTGTTATATTTTATATATAGCAAAGTGGCATGTTTTATATAACCGATTTCCGATATTTGCCGTTTAATTCGCCAGTTATGAAGTACGACCCTTAGAGAACCAATAACCTCCGCCCGAAAATAGATGCCGGCTTGCCGGCCCCACCAAACCCACCGATATGTTTGATGAGAAACAGTGGAAATACCTGGTTTTATTTGGCAGTGGCATACTGCTTTTAAGCTTTTCTGGAAAACAGATAGCACAACCCGTTAGTACTACTCCGGAACAAATTGTAGTAGCCGCAGGAATAGAAGAAGAAGTAGAAGAAGAACTGCCGCCACTTGATCCGGAACCCAACCCAACCCTTTTCTTTGCCGGCGAGCCGGTGCCTTTGCACAAGCCCAAAGTGGCCAAAAGGCTTAAAAAAGAAGTAGCCGTAAGCCGCCATTGGTGCTCTGAGGCATCGCCCACGCTGGGCATAATCCGCCATAATTTGCCAAAAATAGAGCGGATTATACGCAAGCACGGCCTGCCCGAAGATTTTAAATATTTGGCCGTGGCCGAAAGCTTTTTCCGGCACGATGTATCGCCGGCAGGCGCCGCCGGTGCATGGCAGCTTATGCCGCACACCGCGCAGGAGCTCGGCCTTATTATTAACCACGAAATAGACGAGCGCTACAACCTGGAGAAGGCTACGCACGCGGCCTGTTTGTACATAAAGCAGGCCCATAACAAATTTGGCAACTGGACCACCGCCGCCGCCGCGTATAACCGAGGCATTGGCGGCATAAACCGCGTGGTGCAGGCGCAAAACTCTACCTCTTATTACGAGCTAAAGCTTAACCGCGAAACCCGCCACTATATTTTTAGGGTGCTGGCCGTAAAAGAACTGCTGGAAAACCCCGCGAAATATGGTATGACAATACGTAAGG
>JAFADQ010000322.1 GCA_023424725.1 Bacteroidota bacterium | reverse complement strand
GTGCTATTAGCATCGGCCGAGGTTATAGTTACCGTGTAAGCGCCATTTGGCAGCAAAAACCTTTTCACCGTCTGGAAGTTAGGTTTCGAAACCGTATCTGTTACAACCGGCGATAAAAGGGCCACTTTATCTGCGGCACGCACGCCGGCGCTATCCGAAATCTGTATTGTTACTGCTACCCTGGCCTGGTATTTTCCTTTAGCAATAGGTTTAAAAATTACAGAATAGCCGCTTACCAGCATGTTAAGTTCCAGCATAGAGGTAGAATCTGTAACGCGGTAACGGCTAATATCCAGTAGAGCATCTAAGGTTTGTGCCCGCGCCGGAGCTATACATAAAAGGCAGCCAAACAATAAAAACAAAATTTTTATGCGCCCTTTCATTTCCATAATTTTCATGCACCGAAATTACTAAAATGGCCGTACTTTCGCAATTACCACACATTAATCAACCCTGCAAGTGCCAGTTTTAGCCCCGTTATACTATAACCCGCCCGTTTCTTATTTCGCCGCTTTGGTAAACCAAAAAGAGCTATTGCTGGAAGCCGAAGAAAATTACCAGAAACAAACTTACCGCAACCGTTGCCACATACTTACCGACCAGGGAGTTAAGCCGCTCATAATTCCGGTACAACACACGGTGGCCAAAATTCCGGTACAGGAGGTTAAAATTGATAACAGCCAACGCTGGGCCGGTATTCACTGGCGCACCATAAGGTCGGCGTATGGCTCGGCTCCGTACTTTATTTATTATGCAGATCACATCGAAAGTATATATTTGCGCAAGCCGGAGCACTTGTTTAGTCTTAATCTGGAGCTTTTAAAGGTTTACATAAAATTGTTGCAATTAGATATATCCGTAACATTTACATCAGAATTCCGAACAAATTACCCCACAACTATCGTAGACAGAAGAAATTTAGTGCACCCAAAGCGTAAAGCTGACAATTTGATAGCCGAACCGTACGTTCAAGTATTTGGCAGGCGTTTTGTACCCGATCTGAGCATACTCGATCTGTTGTTTAACCTGGGGCCCGAGGCGCACGAATATCTGGTAACCATAGCGCCGGGCTTAGAACAAATGGGCCCCGAAGCTTGTTAAATTTCAATAAAAGAGAAAGAATAAATTAAGTTGATAGCCCCACTCTGCCAGGGTGCATTCTTACAGATAAAATTAAATGGAAGCTAAATTTTCTAACAGAGTTAAAGAAGTGATCTCGCTTAGCCGCGAAGAAGCGATAAGGCTTGGGCACGATTACATCGGCACCGAGCACCTGCTGCTTGGGATGATACGCGAGGGCGAAGGCACTGCCATTTCGCTTCTAAAAAAACTTGGGGTGCAAACCGAAGAAATAAAGTACGCCCTGGAGCAAGCCACCCGCAACACTGCCAGCAATTCTATAAACATAAGCGGCAGTATTCCGTTAACCAAACAAACCGAAAAAGTACTTAAAATAACCTATCTGGAAGCTAAGATCTTTAAAAGCGAAATTATAGGAACAGAGCATTTGCTGCTTTCTATTCTTCGCGACGAAGACAATATTTGCTCTCAGATTTTGGCCAAGTTCAACGTAAACTACGAAGCCGTGCGCGATTCACTAGACTACCACACTAACAACCCTATGGCATCGTCAGACACTGATGATGACAGCGACAGCGACAAGCTGTTTGGCTCTTCTGCCGGCAAAGGCCGCGAAGCAGGTAAAAAAGCAGGCGAAAAATCGCGCACTCCGGTGCTCGATAATTTTGGCCGCGACCTTACCAAAATGGCCGAAGAAGACAAGCTAGACCCGATTGTTGGCCGCGAAAAAGAAATAGAGCGCGTTGCCCAGATCCTGAGCCGCCGTAAAAAGAATAACCCTATTCTTATTGGCGAACCCGGCGTTGGTAAAACCGCAATCGCAGAAGGATTGGCACTTCGGATTATTCAGAAAAAAGTAAGCCGCGTATTGTTTGGCAAACGTGTTGTTACTTTAGATCTTGCTTCTTTGGTGGCCGGTACAAAATACCGTGGCCAGTTCGAGGAGCGGATGAAAGCCGTGATGAACGAGCTGGAAAAATCGCCGGACGTAATTCTGTTTATAGACGAGCTGCACACAATTGTAGGCGCAGGCGGAGCTTCCGGCTCTCTGGATGCCAGCAATATGTTTAAGCCGGCTCTGGCCCGTGGCGAAATACAATGTATTGGCGCTACTACTCTGGATGAATACCGCCAGTACATAGAGAAAGATGGCGCGCTTGCCCGTCGTTTTCAGATAGTGATGGTAGACCCAACCTCGCCGGAAGAAACCATCGAGATCCTGCACAATATTAAAGATAAATACCAGGACCACCACCAGGTAAATTATACCGAAAAGGCAGTAGAAGCCTGCGTAAAGCTAAGCGACCGCTATATGAGCGACCGTTTTCTGCCAGACAAAGCCATCGATATTCTGGACGAAGCCGGAGCCCGCGTACACATCAATAACATTGTTGTGCCCGAAGATATCCTGAGCCTGGAAGAATCTATAGAGAATATTAAGGTAGAGAAAAACCGGGTGGTGAAAAGCCAGCGCTACGAAGAAGCAGCGCAGCTACGCGATAAAGAGAAAAAATTGCTCGACCAGCTTGAAACCGCAAAGCGTAGCTGGGAAGAAGAAACAAAGAAAAAGCGCTATACCGTAAAAGAAGAAAACGTGGCAGAAGTTATTGCCATGATGACAGGAATTCCGGTAAACCGCATTGCACAAAACGAAGGCCAGAAACTGCTGAACATGGGCGAAGAGCTGAAAGGCAAAGTTATCGGTCAGGATTCGGCTATTTCTAAACTCGTAAAAGCGATTCAGCGCACACGGGTTGGCTTAAAAGATCCAAAAAAACCAATCGGATCGTTTGTGTTTTTGGGCCCCACAGGTGTTGGTAAAACCGAACTTGCAAAAGTACTGGCTACTTATTTGTTCGATAAAGAAGATGCCCTGGTGCGCATAGATATGAGCGAGTACATGGAGAAATTCTCTGTATCGCGTCTCGTAGGAGCGCCTCCGGGATATGTGGGTTACGAAGAAGGCGGTCAGCTTACAGAAAAAATCCGCCGCAAACCGTACAGCGTGGTATTACTGGATGAGATTGAAAAAGCGCACCCCGATGTGTACAACTTGCTGTTACAGGTATTGGACGATGGTATTTTAACCGATGGTTTAGGCCGCAAAGTAGATTTCCGTAACACCATCATCATCATGACCTCTAACATTGGCGCCCGCGATCTTCAGGATTTTGGCGCCGGAGTAGGTTTCATGTCGAAAAGCAAGCAGGATAACATAGACGAGATAATGAAAGGCACCGTGCAAAGCGCGCTTCGCAAGACCTTCTCACCGGAGTTCCTGAACCGCCTGGACGATGTGATCATCTTCAATAACCTGGCGAAAGAAGACATCCACAAGATCATCGATATTTCGCTGAGCAAACTGTATAAGCGCCTCGATACGCTTGGTTACAAAATGGAGCTTACCGATAAAGCGAAAGATTTTGTGGCAGAGAAAGGCTACGATCCTAAATACGGTGCCCGTCCGTTAAACCGCGCTATTCAGAAATACCTGGAAGACCCGATTGCGGAAGAAATCCTGAAAGCCGATTTGGGCCAGGGCGATACGCTACAGGTAGACCATGAAGATGAGAAGGAAATGCTAACCTTTAAGTCTAAGAAAAGCACTACCAAGCCCAAGCCGGAAGTAGAGGGCGAAGGCGAAGAAGAGCCTGAAAAGCCGAAGAATAAAAAAGACGAATAATCTTAAATAAGATCAAAAGCTCTGTTACTTTATTGTAGCAGAGCTTTTTTTATGCCGCTTTATGATCTGATTGCCTCCGGACAGACCAAAAAATGGCCTCCGCAGCTATATCAGATCAATCTATTTTAGGCATTTCAAAAATTATAACCGAAATTTCGGGCTCGAAAATCCTTACTTGCAATATGTCACAAGTACCCCACGAAGAAAAATATGCCGTATTGGCCCGCAAAAACGAAGAAGCCCTGTTGGGCGGCGGCCAGGCCCGAATAGATGCCCAGCACAAAAGAGGAAAACTTACCGCCCGCGAACGAATAAAACTTCTGGTTGATGAAGGCTCGTTTGAGGAGATAGGTAAATTTGTAATGCACCGCGCTAAAGATTTCGGCCTTGATAAAGAATATTACCTGGGCGATGGCGTAGTTACCGGATACGGCACTGTAAACGGCCGGTTAGTGTATGTTTTCTCTCAGGATTTTACCGTTTTTGGCGGCTCGCTTTCCGAAACCCACGCCGAGAAAATAGTGAGGGTAATGGAGCTGGCCATGGAAAACGGCGCTCCCGTTATCGGCCTTAACGAT
>JAFADQ010000275.1 GCA_023424725.1 Bacteroidota bacterium | reverse complement strand
GAATTACAGGCACGCCCAGGTAAGTTCCGTTAATGCCGTACTCGCCTTCCAGCTTAATACACACCGGGAACACACGGCGCTGATCGCGCACGATAGCCTCTACCATTTGCGCCGCCGCCGAACCCGGAGCATACCAGGCCGATGTGCCCATTAGTTTCACCAGCTCGCCGCCGCCGTTTTTGGTGCGGTCTATAATGGCGTCAAGCTTGTCTTTTTCTATCAGCTCCGTAACCGGAATTCCGCCAACGGTAGTGTAGCGCGGAAGCGGCACCATAGTATCGCCGTGGCCACCCATTAATACGGCCTGAATATCTTTAGGAGAAACGTTTAGCGCCTCGGCCAAAAATGCGCGGTAGCGGGCAGTATCTAAAATTCCGGCCATACCCATTACTTTGGTGCGGGGCAATTTAGAGGTAATGTGCGCCGCGTATGTCATCACATCAAGCGGGTTAGAAACCACGATAATAATGGCATCCGGCGAGTGTTTCACCACGTTTTCGGTTACCGAGCGCACAATGTTGGCATTGGTGCTGATCAGGTCGTCGCGCGTCATGCCCGGCTTGCGCGGCAGGCCCGAGGTAATCACCACCACATCAGAATTAGCGGTTTTGGTGTAGTCGTTTGTAGAGCCGGTGGTGCGGGTATCGTACAGGTTTATAGGGGCTTTCTGCCAGATATCGAGGGCTTTACCTTCGGCCACGCCTTCTTTAATATCTACCAGCACTACTTCGTTGGCAATCTCGCGGTAAGCCAGCACATCGGCGCAAGTGGCGCCTACGTTTCCGGCTCCTACTACGGTTACTTTCATTTTATTTTGGTTAAGAGGTTGTATAGTTGATTGTTAGAATTTCTTTTTCTCAAGGCAAAAGTAGCACGAAATGCCGAAAATACCTTGTGTTTATAGGAGGGTATTACCGCAAAGGGCGCTAAGGGTTTCGCAAAGGCCACAAAGGGTACAAAGAATATTTCAGGCATTTAACTTTGAACAAAAAGCGCTGGAAAGCCATTGATAAAGGAAACCAAAGGTTGTTTACTACTCTTTTAATGCCGGTTTTAAGCATAGTAACATTAAAATTTATTAAAAACCCCAGTTTACTGCCCGATAGTTTAAGATAGGTGAGAAGCTGGGCAAGGTGAACGTCAGTCAGTTTTTCTACGGCCTTTACCTCAATACTAAACTTCCTTTCAACCAAAATATCTACCCGGTAGCCGATATCCAGTTTTATTTCCTCATAAACTAAAGGCAGCGACACTTGCTTTTCTACTAATATTCCGGTTTTATTTAATTCGTAGAACAGGCACTCTTCGTAGGCATTTTCTAAAAGCCCTGGCCCAAGACCCTTATGAACCTTTAGAGAAGCATCAAAAACAACTTTCGATATTTCATTTTCAGTCATTAATAAGTTTTTTTACCGCAAATTGCCTTAAGGATTTCGCAAAGGCTACAAAGTAATATTCGATTTTTTCTTTGCGTCCCTCGCGGTTACCTTTGCGCTCTTTGCGGTTATATATAACATTAAACGCGCTCCTCACTTTTTCAACAGCCGCGCTTCCAGTATGTTTTTGGTTTGTGCAGAGATCTTACACCTATCGCCAATCCGGTAGCCTACCAACCAAACAATTTCGCTGCCCGAAACAAGTACATACACGTGCTCTTTTTCGGTTACAGGCACTTTCTGGTCTATTAAAAAATCGCTCACTTTTTTCTGCCCGCGCATGCCCAGCGGCCGGAACTTGTCGCCGGGTTGCCATTTGCGCAGCCTTAGCGGAAAGTTTAATTTATCAGCATCCAGCGCGGCCACATCAGCCGATTTTTTTGGTGCGAAATCATCCACATAAAAATGACCGAATAACAGTTTATGATCTCCCAGATCAAGCTCTGTCGTTAACTTTTCTATTTTATACTCAGGGTTTTGGTCAGGCTCGGCCAGCGGCGAAATAATAAGTTGCTGCCGGTCTATTAAGAGCCGGTGGGTAGGAGAGAGGTGCTGTTTTCCGGAATGCGCGTTCAGGTTTTTGCTGATTTCGGTGGCCTGTAAGTAGCTAAAGCCGTATTTTTTTATCAGCTCGTGCAGCAACAGCGGCAGTCCTTTTTTGGGCAGCAAACCGGTTTTTATCCAAACCTGCTTATTTAGGTCTGTAACGGCCTGTTTTTTCACCTCCGCAGCCTTGTCGCGAATTAATTCGGTGGCATCGGTCATGCGCTGCATGGTTTGGCTCATGGTCTGCAGCAGGTTGGGGTTTAGCTGCTGCAGTTGCGGTATAATGTGCTGCCGAAGAAAATTCCGTTTATAATAATCAGATTGGTTAGAGCTGTCTTCGCGCCAGGTTAAGTTGTGGTGGCGGGCAAACTCCGTAATTTCTTCACGGCTGGTATTAATTAATGGCCTTATTATATTTCCGGCCTCTTCTGCAATGCCGCGCAAACCTGCCGGGCCGGTGCCTCTTAGTAAGTTCAGCAAAACAGTTTCTAGGCTGTCGTTAAGGTGGTGGGCGGTGGCAATAAAATCGAATTGGTGCTGCCGGCGTATTTCTTCAAACCAGGTATAGCGCAGCTCGCGGGCCGCCATTTGTGTAGATATTCCGTTTTCTTCGGCATGCTGTAAGGTGCAAAAACCGGTGCGGTAAAACGGAAAATTATAGCGCTTCGCCAGCTTTCGTACAAATTCTTCATCTCCATCGCTTTCGTGCCCGCGCAGCCCGAAATTGCAGTGCGCCACCCCGGTTTTTGCCCCTCGCAGGTGTAATAAATGCAGCAGCACTACCGAATCGAGCCCGCCGCTTATGGCAGCCAGAATATTGGCGCCCGAAATTTGAGGTAATAAAAGCGAGGCCAGAGTTAATGCCATGAACAGAAATTGTTAGCGCCGGCAAGTTACTAATGCTGTTTTGTTTTAGTTATAACACAGGCAATTTTGTGCTTATAAACCGGCTAAAAACGCGCGCTTAAAGTTTTCCAGCATAAATTCATCTACTTTTGCCTAAATTTTTCGTTTGGAAACAGAGCGACTGCTTTCTGTCCCGATTTTTATATGACTTTTTCATTTCTGAAATACATACTTTTTTTTCTGATAGCTGTGGCGGCCATTTTTCCGGCCATGGCACAGCAAAATCAGCCGCAGCAAAACACCAGCCAGATAGAGCTGGTGCAGGCCGACGCCCTGGAAGGTGGCCGCTTTAAAGGCCAGGATATTCGCAAACTGATCGGTAATGTGGTTTTCAAGCAAAAAGGAACCATGCTGTATTGCGATTCGGCGTATCAGTACAAAAACAAAAACATGATAGAGGCCTTTGGCAGCGTGCGCATAAACCAGGGCGATACCGTTACCATAACCGGCAACCGGCTAACCTACAATGGCGATACCCGGCTGGCGAAAATGAAGGGAAATGTGGTGCTGAACGATAGCAAAATGACCCTCACAACTCCTTCGTTAGATTACCGGATGGATCAGAAAATGGCCTATTATACCGAAGGCGGCGTAATTGTAGATGCCGATAACCGCCTCACCAGCCGGTTTGGCCAGTACAGCACCAGTTCTAAAGTGTTTAATTTCCGCGACAGCGTAGAAGTGGTTACCAAAGACGGATTAATTAATTCGCAGGCGCTCGATTATAATACGGTTACTAAAATAGCTTATTTTAACGGGCCAACCAGAATTACCAACCCGCAAGGCGTGCTAATCGCCAATAAAGGATCTTACGATACCGTGCGCCGGTTATCAGATTTTAAAGGAAATTCTACTGTAGAAACGGCTTCTTACACACTTGCCGGCGACACCTTATTATATAACGAAGTGTCGGGCTACGGATTCGCGCGCGGAAATGTGCGCCTTACCTCTAAAAAAGACAGTGTAGTTATTACCGGAAAAATAGTGCAATACTGGCGGCAAACCGGCATTTCTAAAGTTTACGGGCAAGCGGTAATGCACAGGCCAACCGGTGGCGATACACTTTTTCTGGCCGCCGATACGCTCATGACCATCGATAACCTGCCCGATACCGTTGCCGACCTTACCATAGCCTACCCCAATGTGCGCATCTGGAAAGCCGACCTGCAGGGCCGTTGCGATTCGCTTACTTATAACTCCCTCGATTCTACCATTTACATGAGCTTCGACCCGATTTTATGGAGCGGCCAAAACCAGATCGTTGCCAACGATATACGCCTGCTGATGGCCAATAAACAGATATCGCGCATGGAAATGTACAGCAACGCTTTTCTCTCCAGCCAAGATACCCTGCGGAATTATAACCAGGTAAAGGGCCGGAATATGACGGTGTTTTTTAAAGAAAACAAGATAAGGCGGGTAAATGTAGACGGCAACGGCGAAAGCATTTATTTTGTGCTGGAAGGCGATACCGCGCTTACCGGAATGAATTATGCCATTTGCAGCAACATGGTTATTCAGTTCGATAGCAACAAAGTAAAAACCATCTCTTTTCTTAAAAATCCGGATGCCAAATTTATTCCGCCGCACGAGCTGGAAGCGCCTGACACCAGACTCAAAAATTTTACCTGGCGTATTAAAGACAAACCATCCCGCACCGATATTATTGCCGATTCGCGCCCACGCCCGGTTCGGGGCAGCAATACTTCCGGAAATAACAACTCTTCTTCTGGTTCCGGCAAAATAAAAGTAAAGGCAACCGATGCAGCTATACAGAATAAAGAAAAGGCAAAAAGTACTGCTCCGGCCAAGTCGGCTAAACCCCGCAAGCCGGCAACCGGAGGCGGCGGAAGAAGATAAAACCCATAAAAATAGTAAGATACCACAAAGCTGTTGAGCTGCAAAGGCCAAAAAAGTGGCAGCCGCAGGGCAATAAAACAACCAAAATAAGGTTAAAGAAGGGTTGGGCATGTTTGTTGCTACCCGGTAAAAAAATTACTACCTTTGCGGGCTAATGTATAAATACGTGTATAGGCTTCTTTTTCTGGCTTTCCTGGTTGTAATCAGCTCTTGTAGCGATTTTCAGCGGGTGCTTAAAAGCGATAATGTTGATGAGAAGTATCTGGCTGCGGTAACTTATTACGAAAAGGGCGATTATTACCGCTCCGGAATGTTGCTTGAAGAGCTAATGCCGATCATGAAAGGCCGTTCGGAGGCAGAAAGAGCTCTTTTTTACTACGCCAATTCGCACTTTCAGCAGCACCAGTATTTGCTTGCCGCGTATTATTTCAGAAACCTGGCCGAAACGTATCCGCGCGGTGAATTCGCGGAAGAAAGCCTGTTCATGAATGCCAAATCGCTGTACTTCGATTCTCCGGTTTATTACCTCGACCAGACCAGCACGGTAGGCGCAATGGAGGCTTTTCAGTCGTTTATGACCCAGCATCCTGCAAGCCAGTTTACGCCAAAAGCCGATTCGATGTATAACGACCTGGCCGTGAAACTGGAGAAAAAAGCCTACGAAAATGCCAAACTCTATTATAATGTGCGGCAATATAAGTCGGCGGTGGTAGCGCTTACCAACTTTATGCGCGATTTTCCTTCATCCGATTACAACGAAGAAGTATCGTTTATAAGAATAGACGGCCAGTTTCAGCTTGCTAAAATAAGCGTGCCGCAGCGGCAAATGGAGCGCTACGAAGAAGTAATAGATCACTACCTTTATTTTATAGAT
>JAFADQ010000242.1 GCA_023424725.1 Bacteroidota bacterium | reverse complement strand
CGGTTAAATATCCATCATCATTAATTCTATTTTATCGAATAATTCTCCCACGCCCATGGCCGCCCAAATAATAAAAAAGCCCAGCAAAATTTTGGCAATTCTTACTCCGGTTTCCGACATACCAATTGTGCGGCGCACCAGATTTTTTAGCGGCAAAAAATAAACCAGCGAAAGAAGGATTATAAAAATCCCAAATCCAGTATCGCCTCCCCAGCCGGTATTAACTACGCCGATGGCAAAAAATATCAAACCGAAGATCCAGCTAATAATGGTTAGGGCTGTAGATCCGTAGTTTACTGCGGATGCTTCCTGGGTTTGCATTTCGTTGTTCATTTTTCTGGTAAGTCTAATTATTTGTCCGTTCACGTGTCCTGGAAAGTGCTTTGTTATGCAAAGTGAATGTATGGAAAAATAGCAGATCTCATCCCGCTGTTAATGTCCTTCTTTTATCTGGTAGAGAAAGTACTTTGTATATCAAAGTAAATTTAAAAGTTACAGTTGTGCAAGAGCAGCCAGAAATATTTGTTGAAGAAATTTTATTTTGCTCTCTGCTTTAAAAGCTATTATCCACTTAAAAACAGCTTTTGTAATGCAGAATGCAGGTTATAGGGACTATTTAAATTTTACTTTTGATTCTGAAATTAGCAGGATCGATCTGATAGTAAGCCGGCGTAGATACCTATAATTTTTACTGTTCCGATACCTGCAGGCACCAAAAAAAGCGGTGCGCCAGCCTAAACCAGCGCACCGCTTCATAAAAATCTTATTTCTGAATGTTAGCTTTCTAAAGCCGCAACGCCCGGAAGTTCTTTGCCTTCCATGTACTCTAATAATGCGCCGCCGCCGGTGCTTACGTAGCTCACATCGTTGCCGTGGCCAAACTGGTTTACGGCCGCCGCCGAGTCGCCGCCGCCAATTAACGAAAAGCCTCCGTTGCGGGTGGCCGCCACTACGGCATTTGCCACTTCTTCGGTGCCTTTAGCGAAATTACTCATCTCGAACACGCCCATCGGCCCGTTCCATAATATGGTTTTAGATTCTTTAATAACGTCAGAGAATTGCTTGCGCGCTTCGGGCCCAATATCCAACCCCATGTAACCTTCCGGAATGCTCATGTTGTCGGCGAAATCGAAGTTGGCGTCGTTGCTGAATTTATCGGCCACCACAGAGTCGGAGGGAAGCAACAGCACCACGTTTTTTTCTTTGGCTTTTTGCATCAGTTCTTTTGCCAGGTCCAGCTTGTCGGCCTCTACCAGCGAGTTGCCAATTTCGCCGCCCTGCGCTTTAAAGAACGTGTACGCCATTCCGCCGCCAATTATCAGGTTATCTACCTTATCCAGCAGGCGCTCTATTATCATAATTTTATCAGAAATTTTAGCGCCGCCCATTATGGCCGTGTACGGGCGCTCTACATTATCCAGCACTTTTTGCGCGTTCTCAATTTCGGCGCTCATTACATAACCCGCCACTTTATCGTTTGCGAAATTACCGGCAATAACGGCAGTAGAAGCGTGTTTGCGGTGCGCCGTTCCGAAAGCGTCGTTCACGTACACATCGCCCAGCGCGGCCAGTTTTTTAGCGAAAGCTTCGTCGCCTTTTTCTTCTTCTTTATAAAAGCGCAAATTCTCTAAAAGCAAAACCTGGCCCGGCTGCAACGAGGCGGCTTTTTCGGTAGCTTCAGCGCCAATGCAATCGTCGGCAAACTGCACTTCGGTTCCTAAAACTTCGCTCAGGTGCGGCACCAGGTGCTTTAGCGAATACTTCTCTGCCGGCCCGTCTTTTGGCCTCCCCAGGTGCGACATCAGGATCACGGAACCGCCGTCGTTCAGAATTTTCTTTAGCGTTGGCAGCGCTGCTTTTATGCGGTTATCGTCGGTTATCTCGAAATCGGCGTTCAGGGGCACGTTAAAATCTACCCGAACAAGTGCTTTTTTGTCTTTGAAATTGTATTGGTCGACAGTTTTCATGAATAGGAATATGTGCTAAAGGTTGGGCAAAGGTAATAAAGTATTGAGTAGTGCGTATTGAGTATTGCGTATTGAGTATTGCGACACTTCCTTATTTCATTTTTCGATTCGTCCTACATTCTGGAAATCTGGGAAATTTTGATTCCTGCATCGCACAAAGGCACTGCCTGTAGCGCTGGTCTCCAGACCGGCATCATCAAACCGCCGCAGGCTCCTTATAATTTTGGCACACAAACATCCTGCAACAGCCAAAAAAACATTCGCAACAACCCAAATCCTGTCTATCCTTAAATCAACTAAATCGTGTTCAACTTATCTTACCTCATAATTTCCTTCCACGCGCACATCTTCCAGCACAAAACCCGGTTTTACTTCCACAGCCTGGCCATGGCGCAGCAGCCACAAAAAGTTTAGCGGCGATAAACCAAGCAAAATACCGCCGGCCAGCCGTTTGCCATGTCCGTCATTTTCGTCTTGTATATCGTCGCTGGTGCCCGACGAGATAAGCAAAGCGCCCACTATTACCGAAGCCACAAAAGCGCCGCCTGCTACTAAATAGGTTACGCCTTTAAAAGATTTTCCTTCTCTGCTGTATTCGCCGGTTAGGGTAATGGTTTGCCCGTCGGTGCTGGTGGTGCTGATAGGGGTGATGAGCACCGAGCCGGCACGGCCGCGGCCGCGGGTTCTCTGCAGCGCAGCGGTAAGTTCTACGGGTGTGTTCGCATGAATTAATACCCGGCCATCGGTGCCTGTAACATCTTGCGCCACAACGCCGTGCGCCTGTTTTACGATTAATGCCGAAGTATCGGTTTCGGAGTGGATAAGCTCTGTAATTCGTACCGGTATTTTAGTGCCGGAGCTTAGTTGCGATTGCCCGATGGAAGGAAAAGGGAACAGAAAAATACTGAAGAAAAGAAAGTAAAAGTTAGCTTTGTTTTTGGCTGAATCCGGAAATATCATACTACTATATATAAATGGATGATACGTGTACGTAAATCCTGAAACGGCAGCTAAACCAAATCCGGTTTCTGAAAAACACAATGCTGCAAAGGGCAAAAAACAGGCTGCCAGCACACATTTCGTGCTGCTCCTCGGTCTGTGCCTTCACAGACCGAA
>JAFADQ010000088.1 GCA_023424725.1 Bacteroidota bacterium | reverse complement strand
TGTAGATACTATTTGGCTGGCGCCTTTCCAGCCCACTCCAAATAAAGATAACGGCTACGATATAAGCGATTATTACGGTGTAGACCCACGGCACGGCTCCAGCGGAGATTTTGTAGAATTTATGCACCACGCCCACAAGCGCGGTATAAAAGTGATCATAGACCTGGTGGTAAACCACACCTCCGACCAGCACCCGTGGTTTCAGGAATCCAGGTCATCTAAAGACAACCCGAAGCGCGACTGGTACCACTGGGCAGACAAAAAACCAGAGAACTGGAACGAAGGCATGGTTTTTCCGGGCTTGCAGGATGCCACCTGGACGTACGATAAAAAAGCCGGCGCATGGTATTTTCACCGGTTTTTTAAACACCAGCCCGACCTTAACATGGGTAACCCAGAAGTTAGGGAAGAAGTGAATAAAATTATAGGCTACTGGTTAGAGTTGGGAGTAGCCGGATTCAGGTTAGATGCTGTGCCGTTTATTCTGGAAGCAACAGAGCCCGGCAAGCACCGCCCCGAAATGAAATTTGAATACCTGGAAGAAATGCGGAATTTCCTGCAATGGCGCAAAGGCAACGCGGTTTTTTTAGGCGAGGCAAATGTGCTGCCCAAAGAAAACAAAAAATATTTTGGCGAAGACGGCTCCGGAATTCACCTGATGTTTAATTTCTATGTGAATCAGCATTTATTTTATGCACTGGCAAGCGCCGACATCGAACCCTTAAAAGAAGCGATAATTGCCACGAAAAACATCCCGGAAAACGCGCAATGGGGCCAATTCTTGCGCAACCACGACGAGCTGGATCTTGGAAGGCTTACCGAAGAGCAACGGGAAAAAGTTTTCGCCCGGTTTGGCCCCGAGGAGCACATGCAACTGTTTCACCGCGGCATAAGAAGGCGGCTGGCGCCCATGCTCGGTAACCAGGAAATAGAAAGGCTTGCTTACAGCCTAATGTTTTCGCTGCCCGGCACGCCGGTTATCCGCTACGGCGACGAAATTGGAATGGGCGAAAACCTGGAGCTGCCAGGCCGTACCGCTGTGCGGACACCGATGCAATGGTCGGCAGAAAAACAGGCAGGTTTCTCCAGCGCCGAAAAACTGGTGCATCCGGTAATAAACAAGGGACCTTACGCCTACCGCCACGTGAACGCCGAAACCCAGCGCCGGGAGCCGGACTCGTTATTAAACTGGATGACAAGCTTAATACGCCTGCGCCAGGCCTGCCCCGAAATTGGCTGGGGCGAGTGGCAAATACTGAAAACCGATGTTGCCCAGGTGCTGGCTATGCATTACAACTGGAAAGGCCGCTCGCTTATTATCCTCCACAACTTCGACGAAAGAAAGCACGAAGTAACCCTGAACCTGAAGCAGGAACCTGAAGGGAAATTAATAGACTTACTGGCGATTAATGAAAGCGTTGCCGATGAAAAAGGCAGGCACCGCATAACATTGCACGCTTATGATTACCGCTGGTTCCGGGCAGAGGGAATGGACGATTTGATAAGGTAAATCATAAGGAAATAATTTTTTCTGAATAAACTCCCTGAGAAGTTTTTACCGTACAAATTAAGACTCCCTTTGGTAAAACTTGCGATGGTTTTACCACGATCGTATTGCTCATTGAATTTGGTGGGTGGGTTTGCCTATAGAGTATTTTTCCGCCTGAATCTGATATTTCTATCTCAATAACTTCTTGTTTAATGTTAGTAATTACTAAGGTAAAATCGTTGTAAAATGGATTTGGGAATACTTGTATCTCAACAGTATTTTCTAAAGCCTGAAACTGAACTGCCCTAACACCCAGGTTGTTAATGGTGCCGTCTGTGTCGTGCTGTAAAAGTTTGTAATAAATGGCGCCGGTTTTCTCTTTCCGGGCATCTTCGTACAGATACTGCTGAGGTACCGCGGAGTTGTTGTTTTGCGGATATTTCCAGCCTAAACTTTGGTAGGTATGGCCGTCTGCAGAGGCCAGAATTTGGTAACCGTTATTTTCTTTTTCGGAGGCAGTTTTCCACTCAATTATCGCTTTGTTACCAACGGCTTTTGCAGTAAACGTTATAAGATTTACCGGAAGCGGGGTTTGTTGGTACTGCACCTGCAATAATGTTGGTTTACTTACCGAAATGGTTAAAACCCCTTTTTCTGTGCTCCAGGTATCGGCACCAATAATACTTTGCGGAATATAGTTGGTCCGGATTTGCAGCGTAGTTGGTTTACTTACATAAGCAGAAACCTGGTTGTTGGCCAATTCGGTCCATAAAACTGTAGCCCTTTCCGACGAAAGCAAAATATCCTCGCCATCTACCTGAAGTTTGGTGCCATCCTGAATAAGAATTTGCGAAGTATTGCCCGAAGTATCGATAGATAAAAACGTAACAATGGCATCGGAGCCCGCAGAAATAGTATGATTGCTTTGCTGAAGCTGATAAAAACCCGTATCTGCTTTCGCCAATGTTAGTTCCTGGTTACCATTGCCGGCTGTAACTACCATGGCCGTTGCGCCGGGCAAAGTAAGCACTGCTACTGGCCTGGGCTGAGTAACATAAGGTTGTAGCACCGATAAAAACCCGGTAGAACTTCCGGTTTGCTCAACCTGCATTACCGAATGGTCTTGTTTTGTTTCATACGTTAATTCGTGCGCTGCCGTACGGGTACTGTAATTTGCCGTACCTCCTGTTGCGGTAACAGTTGCCGCTAAACTAACTCCGTTTTTTTGCCAGGTAGCCTGCTTATTTGCAAAATCAGCTACATAAATTCCGGTGGCTGCCGTTCCGGATTCTAAACCATAACCATGTAATTGCCAGGTATAGGTTGGGCTCGCGCTGGATGATGCAAAATCGGCAAGGATATAATATTCGCCTCTAACAGAAATTGCTTTCCGGGTAATAGAGGCGCCATTGTAATTAGTTTTTACTTCGCCAATGGCCAGTAAGCTGTCGCCCAAAGTATTCTGAATAAATGCTTCGGGCTCGTTGGCGCTACCAGCCGATCCTATAGAAGGTCCGCTTCCGTTTACCAAAATCATGTTATGGTTAGCGGCATTGCCTAATTCGGCCCTCATGTTGTAGCTCAAATAACCGGGGTCTAACGCAAGCAATTGCCCGTTAGAATAAAGAGAAAAAGAAGTAGCATCGGCCTGGTTATGCCCGCCAGAAT
>JAFADQ010000388.1 GCA_023424725.1 Bacteroidota bacterium | reverse complement strand
TGTAATGCCTGTGCGTTCATGCTCTTGGTTTAGATGCCTGCAAATGTATGTTAAAATCTACCTTGCCAATCATCTTTTTTGGGTTGCTTACAAAACGAACAAAACCGGTTAAAATTTTATTCCATTTTTTCTGAATTGCCCTGTAAATTAATCGTTGGGTGTGGTAGCCAGGGTAACTTTTGCTTTAAGTTCTGTCGCGATGCTTGCCACATTTACCAAATGTTCTACCGGCACCGATTTGTCTACGTTCAGCACCACGGCGCCTTCGCCTTCTTTTGCAGCCTGCAATAAGGTTGCCAATTCTCCTTTAATGTTCTGTAAAGGTGTTTCTTTATTGTTTACATAGTATTTAAGGTCTGGCGTTATGGTTACAGCTACCTTTTCCATCACTATAGAGGCGCTTTGGCTGGTAGGCAAACTAACCGGAAGGCCGGTTGGCGTTACAAAGCTGGAGGTAAGCATGAAGAAGATCAGCAACAGGAAAACGATGTCGGTCATAGACGACATGTTAAAATCCGGGCTTACTCTGTTTCTCGATCGTAAATTCATTATGCTTGCGGCTCTTCTAACAGTTCTATAAATTCTACGGAGTTAAACTCCATATCGCGCACCAAAGTATCTATTTTGCCAACCAGGTAGTTGTAGCCAATATACGCAGGAAGACCAATAATAAGACCTACCGCCGTAGTAACCATTGCCTCGTAAATACCACCCGAGAGCTCTTTAGGCCCTACAGAACCCTCTGCCTGAGCTATGGCCATAAAAGCCGAGATCATACCGGTTACCGTTCCAAGGAAACCAAGCATAGGCGCGGCGCCGGCTACGGTTGCAAGGGCTGCAAGATTTTTCTCGAGGCGGCTGATTTCAATTTTTCCCTGGTTTTCTATAGAGGCTTCTATGTTCTTTAGCGGGTGGCCAAGTTTAGAAAGTCCTTTATCGATCATACGCGATACGGGCGAGCCGGTTTGGGTGCAAAGTTTGCGTGCGCCGTTTATATCGCCGGCCAAAACCAGCGTTTTTATGCGCTCCATAAAGCTCTCCGGGTTTTGGCTTGCTTTTTTTAAGGCCAGAAAACGCTCTACGAAAATATAAACACCGGCAATAGAAAGCATCAATAGCGGAATCATGGCCCAGCCTCCTGCCATTGCCAGGTCTAGTAACGATACTGATTCGGGTGTAGATAAAGCCGTAGACGCCGTGTCGGCAACCGGAGTGGTGATCTGAAGGAACATTGTTTTCATGTGATACTTAGTATTCTAATACCCAAAGGGCTTTTCCGTAGGTGGGAGTTAATTCTGGCAATTGGCTTAGCGCCTCTTCGCGGGTTTCAAATTCGTTTATGGTAACGCGGTTAAGCCGGCTTTCTTTTCCGGGAGCAATAATTTTGGATGTTAAACCGTCGGCTATTAGCTTCTTCTGCAATTTTGTGGCGTTCGCCTCGCTGGTGAATCCGCCCGCTACAATATAAAATCTGCCGGTTTTTTGGGTTAATGTTTCGGCGGTTACTACGGCTTTTTCTGTTTTTAAAATCGCTTTTTCAGGCCTGGCTTCTGCAACAGGTTTGGCTGTGGCGGCCTCAAAAACGGGCTCTGCAGGTATGTCCCAACCGTCGTTAAAGTTATCAGCAGATTGTTTAACCTCTTCAACCGTAGTTCCGGTTTTCTCCTGAGATAAAAACTGATCTGTTAAATAAGCTGTGGGCACCGTTTTTTGGGGCACCAGCGTGTAATAATATTGCTCGCGCTCCAGGTCTGTTATTTCACGGTTTATGGTGGCAAACGCCGGAGACGAGGAAGAAACCGGCGCTTCCTGGTTTTCATCAAAAGAAATAATAACCTGCTGTGGCACGTCTTCTCCGGCCTGTTGTGTAGAAACGGCTTTCTCCTGCCATGGCTTTTCCGGAAGCGAATCTATGATAAGGCTAACCGGGTTAAGGTTGCTCATGTTAAGGCCATGATCTAAGGTAGAAGCCAGGTAAATAGCAGAGGCCGATAACAACACAATTGGCACCAAAGCGGCATAGCGCATGGTTTTCTGCCACCACGTGGTGTTTTTTGGCCCCTGCAGCTCTGCCTGCAACGGAATGGCCACTTTTTCGTGCACTACGGTTCTTATTTCTTCCAACGATCTGGCTCTCAGCACTGGCCGCGAGAATACTTCGGGCAGGCCAAAACTTTCGGCAAGCAGGTTTATTTTTGCTTCGTATTCAAATTCTATGGGCTGGCCTGGCTCTTTCCGGAACAAACCAATATCCTGCAATTGGTACCGTTGATGCCTGTCGAGAGCAAGATTTACAGCAGCTACAAAAGCCTGTACCCGCGTGGCGGCATCTGTCTGAGAAAGCTGCTCCTGAATCGAAATAAAATCTACCAGACGGCCGTCGTTCAGTTTCAGTTTTTCGTTGAAAGCGATTTTTTTAGACGGCGGCGCCATAGAATGCCTAACCGGGTGTATGCGCACCGGAGTATACTGCGTTATTAATCCGCCAAAATCCGGAATAATTACACAATCGTGTTCCTGCAGAAGGGTGGCAATATGGTTATCTACTGTAGGCATGGCTGTTCCGTTTCGGGTGGTAAATTATTTGCAAATTACCCTAAATAGAGGGCATAATCTGTTATAAGCGAATTAGAATGAGTACGAAACTCCTCCCAGCACCTGAATTCCCTGTACCGGATAGTAAAGATAACGCTCATATTTCTTCGACAAAACATTGTTTAACATAAAGAATGCCGAAAAACGGTTAGAGAAGCGGTAGTCAATTTTTAAACTAAGGTCGGTTACGTTGTCTGTAGGGTTTATCTGGTTAGTAATCAGGTTAAGAGCATCGGTTTTGCCAATGTAATAAAAGTCTGCCGTAAAGAAGATTTTATTAGAAATATTATAGGTAGCAAACAAATTCGAGATTAAGTTTGGGCGGTGCAGCGCTCTGTCTGTTCCAATCTCCATGCCCGGATAGCGCACGCTCACCACATTCCAGGCAGTGTAATTTACCTTCACTCCCAGTCTTAATCTTTCCGATGCCGTGTAGTTAAGCTCTGCGTTGGCGTAAGGTGCCGATGTTACGCCATTGTCGTAAAATAAAGAAAAGCGAGCCGAATCTATAGGAGAATTATTATAGAAATAAAGGTTAGAATAGCGCTGGTAACCGGCACGTAGCTGGTAGCCAAGTTGCGGGCCAACCGTTCCTCTAACACCCGCAAAAATATCGAGCTGTTTGCTGCTGTTTTGAACATACGTATTTGCAACGTACCCATCCGAAGCTCCGGTTGTTGGAATAGCGCCCGCCAGCCACTGATTTTCGCGGGTTAAGCTAAACATAGAATTTCTTTCCAGATCGCCGGTAATTCCGCCAAATACGGTTACTGTGTTTTCGAGCAATTGGTAAGCTACCTGCAGGTGTGGGTAAATATAAACCGATGGCGCATCGTTTAAGGTATCGTTGCTATAGGCAATTGTTCCGCCAAGTACCAGATTCAGGTTGCCGAAGTTTGCCTGATAATAAGGCCGGGCCCTGAAATAACTGCGGCTTGCCGAAAAATCTGCAGCGTCGTACCCGATAAAAGAGCCGTTTAGCTCTGCCCGGATAGCCGATTTGTCGGTAAGCGCGTAATTTCCAGTGGCATCTACCCGGAAGTCGCCCTCTTTCATTTCATGGTTATCGCTGATGTAATTATAACCAAGGCCAAGCTCTGTTTTAAATTTGCTTTGGCTGTTTGAGTTATTGATAAAAACCCGGCTGTTTATGCGATTAAACTTTTGCTCTATGTCTTTCTCGCTAATTTCTTTCAGCAGGTTTCTGTCGTACCCGTAAAAATGATAGCCTTCGCGTTCGTAGCCTACCATGGCGCCTATGGTTAGGCTTTCGCGGTATGCTTCGCCGGTTAGCTGCAAACCTGTGCTGCTCATCCCCGATTTTCCTTTTTCTACCGGCCCATTAGCCGACGATAAATGGCGCACCTCTGCTCCTACAGAGTATTGGGTGTTGCGGGTGTTATGGAAATAGCCGTGCAGATAAGGCGTAAAATAATTACCCAAAGCGGCTCTAACGTGGTTGCCATAAATAAGCGGCAAATCTTCTTGCTTAATGGTGAGCACGCGCATTTGCACCGGAACCGGATGGTTTGCCAGTTTCAGGTCGTTTATAACATACTCTACTGCCTGTGTTTCGGGCCTTGGCGCTTCTACCTTTACCTTTTCGAAATTGCGGCTTGCCACCGGCAATTCTATTTTGCGGTCTTTCTCAACAATAATCTCTGTGTCTTCCAGCTTGCTGTTTTCGTCCCAGCCCTGGCCATAACTTACTACAGCAGTCAGGCAGAAAGTAGAGAAAAGGGTAAGCCTGATTACATTTTTCATCGGATGGTATCTGGTTGGGTTACGTTTCTGTTATTTCTGCGGTTGTTCTCCTGCTGCTGAGAGCCGGAGTTGCCGGTTTGCTTATTCGGATTATCGAGCGCTGCAAGCTTTGCTTTAGCCTGATCTACAATCTCTTTCTGGGGCGCGTTTTCTATAAGAGAGTTTAGCGTTGCACGCGCCTGGAAATTCTCGTTCGTCGCAATAAATATATCGGCTATCAAAAGGAAAGAGCGGCCAAGCCAAATCTCGTAATTAGCGAATGTGTTGTTTAATTTATAAGCGGCATCGAGCGCTTCTTTATGCTTTCCTTGCTTGTACAGAATTTCGGCAATAAGGTACTGGGCTTCAGCCCCGTTCTCGTCTGAAGCGGAGTTTAGAGTGGTGGCCAGTTCTTTTAACGCTTCGTTTTGGTTGCCCATTGCATAAGTAGCTTTAGCGCGGTATAGCAACGCAATATTGGTAGCGTTAAGCGATGCGTTTCCCTGGTTTATGAGCGCATTGGCTGCCTGTTTGGTTGCAGCGTAATCGCCGAGGGCAAAATTGCTGCGCACAATTCCTATCCAGGCGTTGCCAAGCTCTTTTTTGCTGGTAGACTGGTTACTAAGCCGGGAATAAAATTTTAGTGCTTCCTGGTAGTTCTTTGCTTCAAACTCCAGTTCGGCAATGCGGTAAATAGCTCTGTTTACATACTCGCTGCGGTTTTCTGTTACAACCTCTTTTAGCCACTGCACCGCTTTTTGCTTGTTGCCGGTTCTGTAATAGCTGTCGCCTAAAAGGTAGCGCGCATCCATGGCATATTTTGTATTCGGATGAGCTTTCAGATAGGCCTCGAGCCTGGTAATTGCCTGCGGATATTTCTCGGTGAAATAAAGGTTTTTAGCTGTTTCGAACTCAATACTTTCGATAGCATTGTTGCCGGGGTTGATTTCTTTAAACCGCTCCAGATATTTATCAAACTCGTCTCCTCTGTTTAGCGCGATAAGGCCTTCCTGCAAACTAAAGATCGCGCTGGCCGATACCCTGTGCGAAGGATACTGATCTATCACCTGTTTAAAATCTGCCACGGCTTCGTTGTTCTTTTTAAGGTTCATGTAAGCCAAACCTCTTTTCTGCAGCGCTAGCGGTGTTAGCCTGCCGGTATTTTTGCCATCTATTAGGGTGCTGAAACCGGCAATAGCAGGCGCGTAGTTTCCACTTTCAAAATCTATCTGCGCGCGCTGGAAACGGGCCTCGTCTAAAAACCGCGATTTAGGATAGCGCGTTACCAATTGCTCCAGGTTTTGTTTTGCCTGCTCCCGCTCGCCGGTAAAGCTTAAGATCACACTTTTCTGAAACAAGGCATAATCGCTATCGGGGCTGTTTTGCGCAATAACCTGGTTATAATAGTTTATGGCTTCTTTGTAATCTTTGGTAACATAATAAGTATCGGCCAAACGCAGCTGGGCATCTACATAATAGGGCTTGCGCTGCTGGTTGCTGTTATTATTTACAAAAGCTCTGAAATGGGTTTGCGCGTTGCGGTATTCTTTATCGTTATAATAAGCATAGCCAATGCCGTAACGGGTGCGGTCGTAATAGGTAGAACGTTGCGCGCCGGGGCTGCGAAAAACCGCTGCATAACTATTGGTGGCCTCATTCCATTTCTGGCCGATTGAATATGCTTCGCCCTTCCAGAAATGGCTCGCGTACACCAGGCTGTCTACATAAGGGTTAGAGAGCGACTTGTCGAACATCTCTACCGCATCCGGAAATTTGCCGTCGTTAAAATTAATTACACCCTGGTAATAGGTTACGCGCTGGTAGGTTCTGCGAATACGGTCGCTCTTTGCCGAAAGCTTTTCTATATGCCGAATGGCTTCCATGTAATTGTTCGAGTTCAGGTAGGCTTCGCTAAGCAAATCGTCGGCGTCGTCGTGTAGCCTGCTCTGTGG
>JAFADQ010000362.1 GCA_023424725.1 Bacteroidota bacterium | reverse complement strand
TAAGCCATGGCAAAATCTCAGGACGCAAAAAAAGAAGTTAAGAAAAAGCCTGCCAAAACCATAAAGGAAAAGCGGGCCGAAAAGCAGGAAAAGAAAGCCGGCAAATCGTACGGGTAATCTTTAAAGCGTTACAAAAAAGGTCGTCCCGGACAATTCCGGAACGACCTTTTTGTTTACTGGTTCTATAGCGATGGCATTCTTTATTAAGATGCAATCGCTTTATGAGTAATTGCCTCGCCCGCACCTTGCGAGTGCGCGCTACCATAAGCCTCTGGCCATTTATTTGAGAATCGGGCAAGATTCCGGTAAAAATCCACACTCGCTGGATGCGAGCGTGTGATAAAGTTACTTAACCGAGTAACCTTTGCCTTCCAGACAAGCAGAATACGCCTTCAGGTATTGCGCATTCAGTTCGGCTGTTTGTTGCTGGGTATTGTTTTGGTTTTCTTCGCGGGCTTTGCGTTTGGCGCTGCGGCGCTTAAAAATGCCCCTTGTAGCCCCCGCAACAGCTCCTACTGCCGCGCCTTTACTGGCATCGCCGGCTACAGCCCCTACACCCGCGCCCACGGCCGCGCCTCCGGCAGTATTCAGCACAATTTTACGGCCGCCGTTCACATCCGGGTCGTCGTCGGCTTGTATGTGCACATTGTCGGGGTTTATGCCCGATTCGTTAACGGCCCAGTTGTGGCATTCCTGCTCGTCGGCGCGCTGCTGCGAGGCGCTTTGCCCTTTAGATGGGTAAACATACACCGTAGAGGAAGAAGTTTTAGACTGCGCTTCGGCACCTGTAATGCTCAAAAAGGCCATCGCCAGGGCACAACCAAAGCCCGATATTGTTTTTATTGAAGACGTTTTCATGACAAATTACTTTTGGTAAAACCCTTTGTTTTACGTTTTTAACGCCTGGTTGTTCAGGATGATGCTATTTAGCGAAGCCTGCCAGCGTTGGGCTTAACCGCAATTCTCAATTTTTTTTATTTTCTATTTCTTCCTCGCTTTCAGCACTTTACCTTACTTTCGAAAATTATTTTAAAAATTTCTCAACTCCAATACAACCCAGGCAAAACCGGCTGCATTATAGCATTAAACAACACAAGAAATGATTCCTTTCGGCAAGGATTTTATCGACAAGTGCAAACAAGGCGATCAGAGGGCGCAGAAGCAGCTCTTCGAGAAGCTGTATGCGCAAATGTACCGGGTGTGTTTTCGCTACATTGGCAAGCAGGCCGATCCCGAAGATTGCTTGATGCGCGCTTTTATGAAGGCATTTCAAAAGCTCGACACCTTTCAGCACGACGGCGACCACTCGTTGTTTTTCTGGATAAGAAAGATAATGGTCAACGAATCGTTAATGGAGATCCGGAAGATGAACAGCAGCCTGATGGTAGTGCAGCAAGACGAAGTACCCGACGCGAAAATTGAAGAAAACGTGCTCGACCTATTATCGGCTGAAGAGTTGTATAAGCTTGTAACCGATTTGCCGGTTGGCTACCGCACCGTATTTAACTTATTTGTGATAGAAGGTTACTCGCACCAGGAAATTGCCGAAACAATGGGCATAAGCGAAAATACCAGCAAAACACAACTGCTAAAAGCCCGGCAGAGATTAAGATCATCCATCGAAAAAATGAATGGAAATTATGAAAGCTACGCAGGATAATTCAGATAAACTACTGAGAGATAAAATCAATTCTATCGATTCGCTTCCGGAAGGTTACACTCCGTCTTTAGACTCGAAATGGGAATTGCTAATGGCCGGCATGCAACCTGCAGAGCCCAAAATCGTGGCCATTACAGAACAAAAAGAAAAGAAACGCTTTTTTTATTTATACGCTGCCGCGGCATGTTTTCTGGTGCTATTTACGTTTGGCTGGTTGTTTATGAGAGAAGCAAAAGTAACCGGAAATCAGGTTGCTGTTGTAACAGAAAAACCAGTTGAAATGTATGCTGCAGCGCCCGAAAAAGCGGCCGTTACAAACCAAAAAATTGTTGCTGAAACAGTAACTTCTAAATCCGCAGAAAAAACAAGAAACACACAAGCTGCAAATGCCAAATTACAAGCCACTACAGCTCAAAAACAGAGCGCATTAGTTGCAACTGCAAAACCAAAAAACGCCAAGCAACAGAAAATTTCTAATACCGAAGTTTCAACAGAAAAACGCGTTCAGCCAGAGCGGGTTATTTCTGCTGAACCGGAACAATTATTGGCCGCTACAGCTCCTGCAAAACCAGAAAAAACCAAACCCGTAGGCAAGCGAAAATCAAGATCTGTAGAGATAGATTTTGAACCTGAAAAAGTAATTACACCTTCGCAGCACGACCCGCAGGTGGCGCAGCAAAACCTTAAATTCAAGTTCTTCCCTATAACCGAAAGCGGCAATACGGCGCAGCACGAAAGCCCGCTAAAGTTTACACACACTTTCTAAAAACTAAAACCCACACTTTTTTTTTATGAAAAACGTAATTATTCTTACGTGTTGGGCGCTCTTTGCCCAAATTTTGCCCCTCGCAGCCCAGCAAAACAACCACAAAATCCCGGAAGTTTTGCAAGATACGCTGGTGATAAAATTGCAGGATCGGAACCAGATACACGTAACCGGAACCACTCTTACAGAACTGGCAAAATACGAGCGCGCCGATTCGCTGAAACAGCTTTTCCTGCAAGACCTGGAAACCGGATTTACACATGGCAGTTTTGCTGAATTACCCCAGCGACTACATTATTTGGTTAGCGCCGATGGCAAACGCAGACTGAAAGCAGAATTTACAGATCCGGCAGAGGATAAATTTAATCTGGAGCATGAGAAAAACCGCCTGCGTTTAGATTTACCACGAAACCATTTCACGGTATACGATTTGAAAACAAATGTGCAAACACACTATTATTTGCAAGACAGCGCAGCGCTGCAAGAGCTGGCAAATACGCGCATAAAACCAGCCTTAGACGAAGCCGCGCAGGAAGATAAAAAACTTAAAAAATTTGTAAAATACACCGTAGAAAAACAAGGCGATTTGTACATGGGCAAAGGCACTGCAGGTAACAAGACAGATATGCTTTCTTTAGAGCCGCTTTTGGGCTTGGGGTTAATTGGTAATCAGCCTTCACCGGTATTTGGTGCGACGATTAAAATCACGCTTCACGATAAATATGCCGTTCCGCGATACCAGCTTGGGTACAATTACTTTGGAGTTATATTACCGGCACTCCCCGAAAGCAGCTTTAAAGATGTAAACCCAGGGAGCATGTTCGACATTTTCTTTGCGATTAATACTACTAGGGTGGTCGGCAAAATAAATTGGCTGGGTATTTCCGGTGGAATGACGAACGAAACAAGAAATAAAATTTTGCCTGATCATGCTTTTAAAGCTGGCTTTTTGTTCTCACATAAATCTCTTACTTACAGCCTCGATTTTATCAGGACAGATGGCAGCATTTTTTATAAAAAAGGAAACAGTATATCGCTGTTCTCTATCAGAACATCCTTTTAACTTTCAAACTAAACACACAAAAAAAGAGGCCGCTTAACAAGCCGCCTCTTTTTTTATTTTTATGGTTACGATTTCCTGCAACGGCCATAAAAATGGCCATCACAGCCTATTCGCGGTCTTTCTTTTTACCAAATGGCCACAGCCTGAATTTCTTTTTCGGCTCTTCTTCTACTGTTTGTTCGTTCTTAGAAGGAGGCGGCATGGTTCGCAGCTTCAGATCTTTCATATCTAGCTGGTATTCTGGCGGAATATCGCTGGTATCGGCAGGCGCGCCATATAAAACAGAATCTGGCGGCACATCGGTAGCAGTTACCACAATATCGCGGGCGCGGCCACGCAAATACACCTGCGGGTACAGGGTTTCGTATTCTTCTTCGGTTATAAGTCCGCGGCGCCTCATGGTGCCGCCAATAAGCCTGTAGTAACCGGCAAGCCAGGGTTTAAGGCGGCCATAATTATCAAACAAGCTCCTGAAATTTTTAGGGCTCGGGATGATCTTCGTCAGGAAAATAGCTTCGGCGAGGGTAAGCTCGTGCGGTTGCTTGGCAAAATAAAACCGCGAGGCGTCTTTTACGCCGTAAATGTAAGGCCCCCACTCTATTATGTTCAGGTACACCTCAAACATGCGGTATTTGCTTACCAGTTTCTGGTTTTCTATCAGCCACACAATAAGCGCCTCCTCGGCCTTGCGCGATACGGTTTTGTTGCGGCTCAGAAACACGTTTTTTACCAGTTGCATGGTTATAGTGCTGCCGCCGCGGGCAAAACGCTTTTCTTTTATATTGGTGATGATGGCCAGCCGGAAAGCTTCTTCATGAAACCCTTTATGGCGGTAAAAACCATAATCTTCGGCTGTCATGATAGAGTTTTTCAGGTAATCAGAAACCTGCGTAACAGGAGTATAAAACGGGTTTTCGTGGCCTACCATAAAGGTGCGCGCCGGCTTGCCATACTCGTAAACGGTGTGCTCAAACGGCACGTTAAGTTTGGTAATATCGGTTTCGCCCCATTCCTCAATTTCCAGGTTTTCGGCATCCAGGTCAGAGTCGAATTTAAGGCTATCGAGCTGGCTGGTATTTACATGAAAATATAGCTTATACGCCATTGTTCCGGTAGCTTTTACGCCCTGCAGGTTATCGAACAGGCCGCGAGGCAACGAATCGAAAAAATCCTGAGCCGGTGTTTTCTCCGATTTCACATTTACCAGAATTTCCTTCTCGGTTGGCCTTTTTTCGTATTTAAGCTGCGGATAAAAGGTCATTTCGTTTATCGTAACTGCCGAAAGCGTATCGAGCGAGCCCCATTTTGGCCCAACAGAAATACGGTACTTCGCGCTTCCGCTTCTTATTTTTACTTCTTCCAGGGCCAGCCTTTCGTGAAATACCGCTAGCCCTGCTATAGCTGCGCTGCCCTCTAAATGCAAAATACCGTTGTTGTATTCTTTTTTATCGAGCGCGAAACGCAGGGTATCGAAGTGCATGGTAGCGCCTGCTTTTTCTTTTATATAAGGCACCCAAATTCCGCCGGTATCGGCAGCGTACATTAAGCCGGCCATGGTTTCGGCGCGCTCGTTTATAGTACCCTTAAGTACCAGCCTTGTATTTACAGAATCAGAAGAATAATGAACTTCGGAATGCAGCGCGCCATCGGCAATAGTAAGAAAAGGCATTTGTGCTTCTATGTGCCGGCCATTATTCAGTAAATCGACAGATAAATTCCTGAACCTGGCCTTATCCGGAATCAGATCGAAGGCAGCCACTATAAGCCGGTTTGCCAGGCGGCCATAATCGGTGCCGGTAAAAGAGGTGTCTTTGGGAAGGCTCTCGGCGGCTTTTTTCTTTAAGAGGAAAGAAAAATTATCGGTGCTACCGGTTTTTACCGGCGTTAACGATGCGTTGGCAATATTCAGCTCCGAGAAAGCAATCCGGCCAACCATCAGCTTCCAGACATCTACGGTTGTATACACGGTATCGGCCTGCATAAGCCGCTGGCCTTCGTTTGGGTCGAGGCTTATTCCGGTAAGCGAAACTGAGGTTAGCCCATCGAACTGCGCATCGGCAATGGTTAGCTTAGCCGGATATCGTTGCTCGAACTTTTGCTGCACTTTGCCCACCGCGTATTTAAGAATAGGCGTACGGAACAGAAAAAGAGAAAGAATACCCAGCAGCAGCAGCGCTGCCAGAAAAAATAGTGCATAGCCAAGCGGACGCTTAAGCCTTGAAAATTGAAATTTTGGTGTTGGCACGAAGCTTTATACGGGCATAAAAAACAAAAGTATTGTTTCTGCAGCATTATGCATACAGAAACAATACTTTAAAACTATATTATTTTTACTAAATATTACTTCAGCTTCACCAAGCGCTGCACGCCAAAGCCTGTTTTGCTTTGCACCTGCAGCATATAAACACCCGCGGCAAAGTTGCCGGTTTGTAATTGCGCGCTGTTCTGCTGATTTGCAAGCCGCGTAACCAATTGTCCGTTAAGGTTATAAACGCTAACAGTAAAGGTCTCGTTTGCGGCAATGCCAGGTTGTATAGTTACGCTTGCTACCGCCGGGTTCGGATATACAGTAAGGTGCAAATTCTGAAGCGGCACATCTACCGAACTTACCAGCATATTGGCCACCACAGGTACCAGTACATTTGGCATAGACGGGATATTGGTAGAAAAAGAAAAGAAACCATTGGCAGAATCTCCTGAAGCCAGGGTTAGCTGAATATCTACCGGGAAAGACTCGCCGGGCAGCAATGCAACATTATTGGCCCAGTTTACCGGACTGAAATCTGTTGTATTAGAAAGGCTTAAGTTCTGAAGAATTAATTCCTGGTTACCGTTATTCACGATCACGTACCTGTACACAGGCTGGGTAATTGCCGGGTTGCCAAAATCTATTACCTCATCAGAGCTGTAAAGGCTAAAAACAGGGGCTTCGGCCGAGGTGCCTACCAAAGTGGTAATACGATCTGCAAACTGCGGATAATCTATAAACGGGTTGCGGTTGCCCTGGTTAGACGATTGCGCGATGGCATTGTTTCTTGTGATCTCTTCCAGATCCGGGGCAAAGGTAAAGTGCCAGTCGCGCAAGGCGGGCTGCTGAATATTAAAAAAGTTAGAATAATCCTGGTAACGGGTTACGAAATACATCATCGCACGGGCAGTCGCCCCTTTTTGGCCATCGTGCGGCTCGTAATATCCATTAGTGCCTTTATGCGATGGGTTGTTGGTACTTTCGGCAATATAAGGTTGCGCGGCTATTCCAAAAGGCATATTACTGCGGCTGCTGTTTGCATTGGCATCTGTAGGATACAAATGGTGCAGGTCCGATTTCATAGGCTCGCCTTCGTTAAACAAACCCTGCGGAAACGTGTGCTCTGTATTAAAGTTATGCGGGCTGTTTTGCGCCTGGCTGCGGCTGGTATAGCCCACAATCTGGCGGGTGGTATATACACACTCCAGCGTGTTTACGGCAGCGCCCTGTCCGTTTACTTTTTTGTTGTCTATCTGCATAAACATGCGGTCGCGGGCGGTGTTATAACCCAGCGAGTTATGCCCGCTTATTTTAGTTTTAAGGGCAACTTTAAGCGCCTGCTCTTTCTGGTTTTGTGTGGTGCTGTAATAAGAGTTACTGTAGGTTCCCTGGCCCTGCAAATCAACAGAAACGCTGCCCAGGTTAGAGCTGGTTACCAGCACCATTTCTGAGTTATGCGCTATGTTATGCTCCGGATGAAAGCGTACCCAAATTTGCTCAGTACCACCTGCGGGCACCGAAAAAGCACCCTGCGCAACCGAAAAAGCAGGTTGCCGGTACGTGTTAAAAAACTTAACTTCTGTAACCTGCACCGGAAAGCTGTGCGGGTTTGTAAGGGTAAGCTGAAGGCTGTCGGTAGTTAGTTCGTTTACCGTGCCGAAGCTTAATTGCGCAGGGCTAACCTGCAACGGCTGCGCGAAAGCCGGCGTGGCGAGGCCAAGAGCCAGCGCACTTATCGTAAATAGATTTTTCATATTCTGATTTAGAACTGCAAAGGTACGGCTACCCGGCAGATAATTTAGTACAAGCGAAACGGCGGTTTTGTTCAACTTACTGATAATTACCCTGCAATGGCCATATTTTTGCCTGTTACAGCCTAATTAAAATCAGCATATTAACTTTTGAATGTGTAAAAATTAACCGCAAAGGGCGCGAAGAAGAACGCAAAGGGCGCAAAGTTTTTGAATAGAATTCAAGGTAAACCCTCGCTCGCCTTTGGCGAGTGTGAGTTATCAGGCGGCATCTTGCCGTATTTACAAAAAGGCCAGAGGCCATTCGTAGCTCACACTCGCCAGAGGCGAGCGAGG
>JAFADQ010000301.1 GCA_023424725.1 Bacteroidota bacterium | reverse complement strand
CCTCGACCCGGTGCAGAAGGCAAACGAAATCGCGAACATCCTCCGCAAAAAAGAAAAATGCCAGCTCGTTATTTGCCTGTCGCATTTGGGGTACGAGTACCAATCAGATAAGATCAGCGACAAAAAGCTGGCGGCGCAGAGCAGCGGAATAGATATAATTCTGGGCGGCCATACGCATACATTTATGGAGCGGCCGCATTATGCAGAGGCTGCAGACGGCAAAAAAGTGCTTATTAACCAGGTAGGTTGGGCCGGAATAAACCTGGGCCGGATAGACCTTGTTTTCGAGCCAAACGGGAAAGTGAACTATGCCGCATCGGCGGTTTTGCCGGTGCACCCAACTTCAGAATTGTTTTCTTCCTGATTATTTTTTGTACGCTTCCGGCAGCACTTTAAATTTCCGGAAAGAAGCTGTAACATAGGTAAATGAAAATTATTTTTCGCTATATAGGAGCCCAAAACAGGAAAGAAGGGCACAAGTAAAAAAAATGACTTATCCACATGCGATAAGAGTTTTTTGTTGATAAAATTTTTAGCAAATTTGTCTCCCCCGAATCAGATTGGTGCGGATTGAATACGAGTAAATTCCTAATTTTTAAATGACGGTGCTGGTAAAAAACTGCTCGACAGTATGGCAAAACTGTCTGCTGGTAATAAAGGAAACAATTGGTGAGCAGAGCTACAAAACGTGGTTCGAGCCGATAATACCCATAAGCCTGCAGAACAACGTGCTCACCATTCAGGTGCCGAGCCAGTTTTTCTATGAATGGCTGGAAGAGCACTACGTGAGCCTGCTTAAGAAAGTAATTTACCAGGAACTGGGCAGCGAAGGCCGCCTGGAGTATTCTATCATCGTAGACAAAGGCAACGGGCAAAGCAAGCCTCAAACCGTAAACATACCCACCAAAAAAATACCATCGGCTGTTGTAAATTCTTACCAGCCCGAGCGCATGCTGCGCAACCCGTTCGAGTCTAAAACCATAGACCGGCATTTTCTTAACTCGCAGCTAAACCCGAGCTATACGTTCGATAATTATATTGAGGGCGATTGCAACCGCCTGGCCCGCTCTGCCGGCTATGCTGTGGCCAACAAACCGGGCACCACATCTTTTAACCCGCTAATGGTATACGGCGGCGTTGGGCTGGGCAAAACCCATTTGGTGCAGGCAATAGGCAACCAGATAAAAAGCTCCGACCCCGAGAAGTTTGTACTCTACGTAAGCTCCGAAAAGTTTACCAACCAGTTTATCGAGAGCCTGAAAACCAATTCGGTGCAGGACTTCGCCAACTTTTATCTGCTGGTAGATATTTTAATTATCGATGATGTGCAGTTCCTGAGCGGGAAAGAGAAAACCCAGGAAATGTTCTTCCACATCTTTAACCACCTGCACCAGTCGGGCAAGCAAATCGTGTTGACCTCCGATTGTCCGCCAAAAGACCTGAAAGGCCTGGAAGAGCGTTTATTGAGCCGCTTTAAGTGGGGCCTTACCGCCGATCTTCAAAGCCCCGATTTCGAGACGCGTATGGCCATTATCCAGCGCAAAACCCAGGCCGAAGGAATAGAAATACCCGATAAAGTGGTAGAGTACCTGGCGTATTCTGTAGATACAAACGTGCGCGAGCTGGAAGGTGTACTGATTTCTTTAATTGCGCAATCTAGCCTTAACCGCAAAGAAATAGACCTGGAGCTGGCCAAGCAAAGCCTCAAGCACATTATAGAAGATGTAGAAACCGAGGTGAACATGGATTTTATTATGAAAACCGTGGCCGAGTATTTCTCTGTTACGCTGGAGCAGTTAAAAGCCAAAACCCGCAAAAAAGAAATCGTGATGGCGCGCCAGGTAGCCATGTATTTCGCCAAAGAATACACCCCGCAATCGCTTAAATCTATCGGTTTTCACTTTGGCGGCCGCGACCACAGCACGGTAATCCACTCGGTGCAAACCGTTTCGGATATGATCGATACAGACAAACGTTTTAGAGCCGATATTCAGGAATTGCAGAAAAAGTTTAAGATTAAGGCAGGTTGATTTCTGTCTGAATTTGGATTTTCAGGATGGAAGCATAAAAAGGATTCGTAGGGGCGAATTGCATTCGCCCTTTTAGTTTGAACACGATTCTAATTATTTAAAGATAAAAAGGATTAAAAAAGGCAGCAGGACATTTAATCCTGCTGCCTTTTTTAATCCTGAAGCAACCCGAACCTGTCATTGCGAGCGATAGCGTGGCAATCGGGTTGGGTTCTTTATTTAGGTTATTACGCGCACTTTTTTGGGCCTTGCAGGGTAAGTGTTCTCTTTCTATTAACCCGATTGCTTCGTTCCTCGCAATGACAGCGTGATGGAACCTGTGGTGCTGCGGCCGAGCTGAGGGCAAATGCAATTCGCCCCTACTAATCCTGCTTATCCTTATATCCTGTAAATCCTGATTCAGACTACTTTAACGTCGCGCTCAACGTCATTTCCGGCACAGCCATCAACACCTTAGAGATAGGGCAGTTTTGCTTCGCGAATTGCGCCTTCTCCTCAAATTTGGCTTTGTCTATTCCGGGCACGGTGCCTTCTGTTGTCAGTTCTATTTTGGTAATGTGCGGGCCGCCGTCTTTCTCTCCTAAGGTTACTTTGGCTACGGTTTTTATTTCATCTGCAGGCGTTCCGTCTTTCTCCAGAATCGCGGCCAGAAACATAGAGAAGCATCCGGCGTGGGCGGCGGCTACCATTTCTTCGGGGTTTGTTCCGGGCTCGTTCTCGAACCGGGAGCCGAAGCCATAGCCGGCATTTATTACGCTGCTCTGAGATTCTACATTGCCGTTGCCGGTTTTTAGGCCGCCTTTCCAAACGGCTGTTGCTGAGTTGTTTGCCATTGTGTTGTTAGTTTATTGTGGTTGGTTTTTATTAAATTAATATCCTGTAAGCCTACTGATTTGTGACTCTCATTCGGATATGGGCCGGGCGTGAGGTTTCTACGGGCTTTCTGCCACAATGTATGAAAAATACTGTAAGCAGTCCGTTAGAAAAAGCCGTATTTTAGAGCCCGCAGAAGAATAACCGCTTTATCGGGGATTTTTTTTGATTGGCAATACCAAACCAAAAGCATGGGAATTAAAAGCGTAGTTAGTCAGTGGCTGGCAAAGTATGTAGTAAATCAGCAGCGCAAATGGCAGCAGAATCCGGCGGCGGTGCAGGAAAAAATTCTGCTCCAAAACCTGCAGAAGGCAAAAAGCACGGCATTCGGGCAAGATCATGGTTTCGATAAAATAACATCGCATAAGCAATACGCGGCGGCGGTACCCGTGCGCGATTACGAAGAATTGTCGGCGTATTTTAACCGCGTAAAGTCCGGCGAAGAAAATGTGCTCTGGCCCGGCAAACCGGTTTACCTGGCCAAAACCTCCGGCACAACATCGGGCGCGAAATACATTCCTATTACCAAAGATTCTATCTCTAACCACATAAACGGCGCCCGCGATGCGCTGCTCAACTACATTTACCACACCGGCAATTCTCCGTTTCTGGATGGCAAGCTGATTTTTTTATCGGGAAGTCCGGTGCTGGAAGAAACGGGCGGTATTAAAACCGGCCGGCTGAGCGGTATTGTAAACCACCACGTGCCGGCTTATTTGCGCGGAAACCAACTGCCCAGCTACGATACCAATTGCATAGAAGATTGGGAAACCAAGCTCGATGCCATCATAGAAGAAACCATCAACCAGAGAATGACGCTTATTTCGGGTATTCCGCCCTGGGTGCAGATGTATTTCGATAAGCTGATGGCCCGCACCGGAAAACCGGTAAAAGACATCTTCCCGGAGTTTAGTTTGTTGGTGTATGGCGGCGTAAATTTTGAGCCTTACAGGCATAGAATGATAGAATCGATCGGCAAAAAAATCGATACCGTAGAGACCTTTCCGGCCTCCGAAGGCTTTATCGCTTTTCAGGACACGCCCGGCGACGATGGTTTAATGCTGTTGCTCAATTCCGGCATTTTTTACGAGTTTATTCCTACTGATGAATATTTCAACCCAAACCCTGCGCGCTTAACTATTGGCCAGGTAGAGCTTGGTAAAAACTATGCGCTGGTAATGAGCAGCAACGCCGGTTTATGGGCGTATTCTATCGGCGATACCGTGAAATTTACCTCGCTCGCGCCCCATAAAGTGGTGGTTACAGGC
>JAFADQ010000268.1 GCA_023424725.1 Bacteroidota bacterium | reverse complement strand
TGCAATCACCAGGTCGTGCACTACCGAATCGGCGGCCTCCAGGGTAAAGTCCGAGCTGTCGTTGGCGATGTTGAATTTCAGGCCCTGCGCGGCATACGTTTGCTCCAGTTGTGCCAGGGCAAGTTTTGTCTGTTCGCTTACGGTTACGGCGTTGGCGTCAGACTGCTTCTGGATCGTCATCCCGACAGAAGATTGCATGTTGATGCGCGACATCACTTCCACGTCTTTCTGGCTGTCCTGCACTTCGGCCAGGTCGCTCAGGCGTACCATTCCGTTGGCATCTTCTCTTATGATAAGGTTGCGCATTTGCTGCACATCGGTGAATTTGCCTGATAAACGGATTTGTGTTTGTCCGGTGTTGTCCTTTATTTTTCCGGTCGGGAAATCGAGGTTTGAGTTCTGGATTTTGTTTTGCACCTGTAGCACAGAAATGCCGTATGCCTCGAGTTTGTTGGCATCTATGTTCACTTTAATTTCGCGCTCCAGGCCACCCAGAATCTTTATCTGCGCTACACCCTGCACCCGCGACAATTCCGGCTTCACTTTGTTCTCAATCAAATCGAAAAACTCGGTGTCGCTCATTTTGGCGGTAGCGCCCATTTTAATAATGGGCAGGTCGTCGAAATCGAATTTATTAAGCGTCGGCGCGTCGGCATCTTCGGGCAATTGCGCCAGAATGGTGTTCACTTTTCGCTGCGCATCCTGCAAGGCCAGATCTACGTTTGTGCCCTGGTTCAACTGCACCGTAATGATAGAAAAGCTCTCCAGCGAGGTGCTTTTTACCTGTTTCACGTTCTCGAGCGACGACAGCACGTCTTCAATCTCCCGGGTTACCGAGTTCTCTACCTCGTTTGGCGACGCGCCCGGATAAATGGTGGTAACCGTTAGCACCGGCGGACTGAACTTGGGCAACAACTCGTAGTTAAGCGACTGGTAACTTACCACGCCCAGCAAGGTGAGCACCGTAAAAATCACCACCACCAGGGTAGAGCGTTGTATGGATATTTTGGTTATGTTCATGATTTTGAATGAGTGAATGAGTGAATGAGTGAATGAGTGAATGAGTGGATTAAGCTTTTGCGGTTGTTTAACGTTCTGTTTCCTATTGAATAAGAAAGCAGGTGGCAGAAGTAGAGGAGAAAAAAACACTCATCCACTCATCCACTCATTCACCAAAATTTACTTCAGCTCCGTTACTTTAATGCCTTCTCTTAAATTTATCTGGCCGCTGCGCACCAGTTTCTCGCCTGCAGAGAGTCCGGAAAGAACTTCTACTTTGTCTTGCGTTACCGTACCGATGGTGATGCTTTTTTCGCGGGCCGTGTTGTTCTCTACTACATATATTTTTGGTGCCTGCAGGCTTCCTACAATGCTTTCGCGCGGAATTAACAAGGCTTCGCGGGTGTCTGGAACAGAGAAGAATGCGGTGCCGTACATGCCGGCTTTCAGACTGTTTTTGTCGAAGTTTTTCACTTCAATTTCCACGTCGTATTTCAGGCTGTTGTCGGCGGTTGCGCCAATGGCGGTAACGGTGCCTTCAAACTCGCCGGTTGGGTTGGCATCGGCTTTAAGTTTTACTTTGGCGCCTTCTTTCACCAGCAACACTTGGTTTTCGGTAACTTTCACGTTTAGCTTCAGCTTGTCTACATTCACAATCTCGAACAGCTTTGTGCCTGGGCTCAGGTAAGATCCAACCTCAATAAACAACCCGTTTACGCTGCCGGTAATAGGCGCTGTTATGGTGCTTTTTGCCAGTCGCTGCTTTGCCATAATTAGTTGGGCTTCAGAGTTCTGTACATTCAGGCGGGCTTCTTCCAGTTGTTTTTTGGTGATGGCATCGCCGGCGGCAAGGTTTTCGTAACGGCCCAGGTCTCGTTTGGCTTTGTCGTAATTGGCCTGCGCGGTAATTCTGTCGGCACGCAACGTGTTGTTCTCTACCTGCGCCAGCACTTCGCCGGCGCGCACACGGTCGCCTTTTCGCTTGTTCAGCTTAAGTACCTGGCCCGTTGTTTCCGATAAAAGATTAAGGCTCTGCACCGGCTCGAAATTGCCCTGAGCGGTAAAAGAACGGTCTATTTTTTCTGTTACGGCCTGGGTTAGCACCACCGGTATGGCTTCGCTTTTCAGCTCGGCCACCGAGGCTTCGGCAGCCATTTTTTTCTTGTTATTGTTGAGGGTATATGCCGCGGCCCCGATTAGTACAACGGCAATTAAAATATAGATCAGCTTTTTCATTTCGTTTGAGGTGTGCTGTTATTTGGTTAATGTTAAAAGTTCGCCGCGGGCGCGTACGTAATCGAGCTGCGCGATTTTGTATTTCAGTTTTTCGGTGTTCAGATTCGTTTCCGATTCGCGCAAAGCAGTTTCGGCTTCCAGCAAATCGGTTAGCGGCGAAAGGCCTTCTTTATACAGATCGTTGGTGGTGTTGTACACTTCGCGGGCCATCTCTACGTTGCGCTCCTGGTTCTGGATAGAGCGCAGGCTGGTTTGCATCTGGCGGCTGGCATTGTCGAGGCCCATTTGGGTGCTCTGGCGCAACTGGTTCAGGTCCTGGTCCAGCTTCATTACCTCCACTTCGGCCTGCTTTACGCGGTATTTCCTCTGAAACCCATCAAAAATTGGCACATTCAGCTGTATGCCTACCACAAAGGTTTTAAACCACGGATATCCGGCGCCCGTTTTGGTGAAATTGAACTCGTTGCGCTGCGCGTTGTACGAGTAATTCCCGAAGGCGGCAAGCGTGGGGTAATAGCCCGATTTTATATTTTTAATATTGAGCAAATTCAGGTTACGCTGGCGGTCGAGGAGCTGAAAATCGGTGCGTTGCGCCATAAAAGCGTTGGCCTCTTCGTTGGTCGGAAATACATTGTCGAGCTGGTTAGGCGAGTCGGAAACTTCAATTTCGGTCTCCATCGGCATGCCCATAAAAAACTTCAGGGCATTTTCGGCCTGCTCTAAAGAGGCGGTTAACGACTGGCGCTGGTTCTCCAGGTTGGTTTTGTTTACCGTAATCCGGTTCACGTCTACTTTCCGGGCCAGGTCGTTGTCGCGCTGCAGCTGCAAAATGCCCTCGAGCTGCTGCAAACGGCTGTAGTTGGCATCTATGGTATTAAATTGCTCTTTGGCCTGCAGCACCTGGTAATATGCCGAGCCGATGTTATAAATAATGTCTTCTTTGCTCATTTGCGTGCGCAGCGCATACAGGTCTTTGGTGGTTTTGGCGGCCTGCAAACCCACAAAATACGATTGGCTGAAAAGCAGTTGCTGCAACTCTACGCCGGCAGTTGTGCTATATTTTGTACCAAACTGCACCGGAATAAAAGTGCCTGCCGGCTGTCCCGCCAGCTCGCCCGGAAGCAACTGCGTTGGCAACGAGGGGTAGGCGCTAAACTGTGCCGTGCCGTTTAGCTGCGGCAAGCCCGACCCGCGCACTTCTTTCACCAGGTATTCGGCGCTTTTCTCGTCCAGCTTTGCCCGCTTTATGTTTTCGTTATTGCTGAGGGCAAATTCTATGGCTTCTTGCAGCGTGAGCTCTTTTGGCTGCTGCGTTTGGCCAAAAACCGGACCTGCAAGCATCAAAAACAGGCCTGGCAGGATATATTTTTTCATGTTCTGATTGTGTTAATTTGTTTTGAAAGGATTGTTTAGTTCTGTATTTTAAGAACTTAAAGGGTAAAAAAAATTTGCTTTATTTTTTTCGGGCACTCAGCCACTTTTCCATTAGTGCGGGTACTTCCGAGCTCAGGAATTCCATAAACTCTATGCGCTCCAATAACAAAGCTTTGTCTTCTGCAGTGGCATTTTTCTGTAGCTCAAGGGCTTTTCGCAACAATTTGCTCAGGCCCAAAACCTCGCCCATTTTTCGTATCACTTCCTGAGGCCAGTTTTCGCGGGTGGCATAAAAGTAGCGCTTGCGGTCGCCGGTAAAGGTGGTATATTCTACGGCGTGCATCTGCTGCAAAAGTGTAAGCGCATTGCTTGTGGCGCTTTTGCTGATGCCGAGCGTTTCCATAATCTCCTCGAAGGTGAGGCGCGGCCGGTCAGACACAAACAACAAGCCCATAATCCGGCCGGCCACCGGCTGCAATCCCTGCTGCTCGTGGAAGATCCCGATCTGTTCTATGAGTTGTTTTTGTTCTGCGCTCAATTGCATGGGTCAAATATCTTAATTTGTACTGAGAACGTTGCAAAGGTAGGTATTAGTTTCTTTAGTTCATAAATTTGAGAACTAAAATTTTTGCCGGAATTTGGATTAGTTGGATTTGGGTGGATTCTTTGGGTTTCTTTAGAATGATTTTTTCGCTGGTGCGGGCAAAAAAATGGCCGTGGCAGCCTAAAAGATAATGTTCGCTAAACCCCTTTAGGGGTGAAATATTGGTAGTAGAGTTTGATTCTGAAGAGGAAAAATCCCTTTAGGGATGCTACATTAGTTTGAATAGAAATATGTCATCCCTACGGGATTCTGTTACTATACATTTTTTATTTTCTACCGATATTTCATTCCTACGGGATTAGGCTGTGGCGGGCAAAAAAAAGGCCTTTACAGGATAATTATTTTCACGGAAATTGGTGCATGTTTATTGAACGATTGCGCTAGCCGCCACCCCTGTAGAGACAAGGCATTGCCTTGTATCTACGTTAGAACGATTTTTATCCTCATTTTCTAAAAATCCACAAATCCAAATTCAGACAAGCCCCATTACGCTGCAACGGTTTTCTTTTTCTTGAAAAAACCGCTCATAAAATGCACTAACTTCTCGATAAAGAAACCAATTACAATTCCGGCTATCATAGAAACTAAAGCCTTCGCAAACCATCCAAGCGCCGGAATTCCTGACAACGACTCTTCTATTTCTAACAGGAAATGATGCGCCGCCGGAATGCCGTGCGCGATAATTTCTGCGCCCACCCAAAGCATGGCCGCCGTACCAACATAGCCCAGCATTTTCAGGAAATGCGGCATAAACTTTACAATGCCGCGACCAAATGCCCGGGTTCCCGGCTTAAATTTTTCCTGCGCCATGTGCAGGCCAATATCGTCGGCTTTCACAATTAAACCCACAAAACCATACAC
>JAFADQ010000137.1 GCA_023424725.1 Bacteroidota bacterium | reverse complement strand
GCTCGGCCCGTTACACCGAAAAACTGGCCACGCCCGATGTAAGCATTGCCGACCTGATTGGCGATGCCGACCCGATAAAAGCCGCTACTTTAAAACTTCCATATTCTGATGAGCGCGTAATTCATTTTGGCTTAATACCGCGTACGCACCGGGGCATTTTTGTGATAAACGAGCTGCCCGATTTGCAGGCCCGCATACAAGTGGCGCTGTTTAATATTTTGCAGGAAGGCGATATACAAATACGTGGGTTTAAGGTACGGTTGCCGCTTGATGTGCAGTTTGTGTTTACCGCCAACCCAGAAGATTACACCAACCGCGGCTCTATTGTTACGCCGCTGAAAGACCGCATAGATTCGCAGATTATTACGCACTACCCTAAAAGTATAGAAATTGGCAAGAAAATTACTCAGCAAGAAGCCAAAATTAAGCCAGGGCAAGAGCAAATTCAGCTTAACAAACTGGCCTCAGACCTGATAGAGC
Source organism: Bacteroidota bacterium (assembly GCA_023424725.1). Taxonomy (GTDB): domain Bacteria; phylum Bacteroidota; class Bacteroidia; order Cytophagales; family Hymenobacteraceae; genus JAFADQ01. The sequence goes on along the minus strand of JAFADQ010000137.1, from coordinate 3,298 downwards.
AAATTGCTTTCGAGGCGCGCGACAGCGAGTTTGTAGACGCTAAAAGCGGAGTTTCGGCGCGGTTAACTATTTCTGCTTTCGAGAATTTATTGAGCGCGGCAGAGCTGCGAAGCCTGAAAAACGGGGCATCAGAGACCTACATCCGCGTATCGGATTTTATGAGTGTGGTGCCCGCCATAACCGGAAAGGTAGAACTTGTGTACGAAGGTGAGCAGGAGGGAGCCGGACACGTAGCGCAAAAGCTAATGGGCAAAGCAATTCGCACGCAATTCCTGAATTATTTTCCCGACCCCGACAAAACCAAGAAAGCCAAAACCGGCAACCCGTTTAAGAAAATTACCGACTGGTTTGGCGACGGCAATACGCTGGAGCTGCTAAACGACATGTCAGATAAAAACTATCGCGAAGCACTGGAGGTAGTGCCCGGCCTGAAAGAGTTGGTACAGAAACACCGCAAAGAAGAAACCGGCAACGAGCTGTATTTCTGGATGGAATTTGCCCTGCACGGCCTTGCCGAACACAGCCAGATAAGCCGCAACAAATTGCAAACCGGGCAGCAGTTTAAAGATCTGCTCAGTAGCATGTTTACCATGCCAGGTTTTGGCGAAGAAGACGAGGAAGAAGAAAATTTTTGATCTTAAATAAGCAAGCAAAAAAACAACCGGCCAATAATAACCGGTTGTTTTTTTAAAGGTTAATAAGAATTCTTCAGATCAGCAATTAGTGCCCTGCATAATACTTATTTGGCCACTGCACCCAAACTCCCGGAACAGTGTCGTGGTAAATACCGTCCCAATCGTTGGCGGCCGGCGAGTTGGCGTTGCCATTACCGTTGCTGTCTCCGCCGCGTGTGTCGTCTTTAATAGAGGTGTAGGCAACTCCGGTGCCGGTGCTGTTTATTATTTGGGCCGGGCTGTCGCGCAGGGTAATGCGGGTATCCGGGCCAAACTTAATTACCACGCCATTACCTAACTCCAGCGTGTTGCCCGTAGCGATATCTATATCAGAATCTGTAGTATAGGCAACTTCTGTTTCGCGCCACACTACATTTTGCTTGGTAAAATTGTTGCTCCAGTTTACCACAATTGCATCATAGTCGTTTCTTTCTGAGGTATTATTAGGATTATGGAAGGTGTTAGAATCGTCCAGATCGATGGAGGAAGCGATAGAAAGCGGGCGTACGTTGCCGTAAAAAACGTTGTTTTGAATAACAGTGCCGTTGCTGGTGGTAGAGGCATCCAGAACAGCGCGCGATTCTACAGTGCCGCCTCCATAATTATAGGCAAACGTGCTGTTTCGCACGGTACTCGCAGAGTTGTGCATGCTCAGGGTTTGCCCCAATCCGTTGCCGCCATATCTGAAAATGCAATGATCGAAAACCGACCCGTTTGTAGCATTTAACAGAATATCGCGCCAGCCACGCGGAGCTGGAGTGGTGGCTGTTCCATCGGCGTTGGTATCGCCGCCGTACGTATCGTCGGTATAAGAAGTGAAAACAATTGGCTGCGCAGATGTGCCCTCGGCCAAAAGCTTGGCATTGCTGCTCAGCTGAATCCGCGAATCTTCCATGTTTTTAATTATTACGCCCGGCGCTATGGTAAATATACTTCCGAAATTAAGGCCGAAATGAACTACATAAGGCACTTCTGTTTCGGCCCAGTTAAAATTGCCGGGGCTTTGCGCGCCAGAAACCCAGATACCGTTGTGCGTATTTTTCTGCCCCTGGTCGGCTGGGTTGTGGAAGGTGTTAGAGGCATCCAGACTATAATTATTATTTATGTGCAGCGGCATAACATTGGCATAAAAAATATTATTGCGGATAATAGTGCCGCTTGCTGCTTCGCTGGCATCTAAAGCGCCTTTAAACAGCGGCTGCCCGCCAAAGTTATGCGCAAAGGTGCTGTTCTCTACGGTGGCGCTGCGGGTAGATAACGTAAGCACAGACTGCGCACTGCCGCCATACATAAACTTGCAGTGCTTAAAAACCGAGCCGTTATCGCCGTTAATCAACACGCTGTGCCAGTCTTTGGCCTGCGGTTGCGTTCCCGGGCCGTCGCCATTGGTATCGCCGCCGCTGGCATCGTCTTTATACGAAGTAAAAATAACCGGATCGGCTGCCGTGCCCTGGGCTATTATGGTGCCACCCGTGTTGGTAGTTAGTCTTGCGCCGCTTTTCATTTTCACGATTGCGCCCGGCTCAATAGTAAGCGTATTGGTTACGGAAATGTTGTCTACCACATAAATCTTGCAGCTTTCCCAGGTGGTAGGCGTAGTAACGTTAGTAGTAACATTTACCACCGTGTAATTGCAGGTGGTGCCCTGGCCAACCACTACAGATTTGGTTACAGAAGTTGTGCCTCCTGCCCCGGTTGCATCTAATTTAACCTGGTACGTTCCGGGGTTGGCGTATGTATGCACAAAAGTGCCGGTCTGGGCTCCCGTAGTTCCATCGCCAAAATCCCAAACATAAGAGGTGGCATTTTGCGAGGTGTTGGTAAACGTTACCGGGCAATCGGTTTGGCAGGTGCCTGTTACGAAGGTAAAGTCCGCCGTCGGTTTTGGGTCGGCTTCGTCGTCTTTTTTACATGCCGATATCGCTGCTCCGAGCGACAGTACAAGCATAAGGTGTTTTGCGTTTTTCATAGTGTGTTATGGGTTAATTATAAAGTAAACTGACTTCCGGCTGTCTGAAAACATTGCCGGTTATACCGTAGGCCCTCCGAAAATAAAAAGTAGCGGAATGGCCTGGTTAGGGATTAGCACATTTGTTTTTATTAATAGCACAAACCATTTTATTGGTGATTCTTGCCTTTACTCTTGGCGTAAAAGAAGCACGATAGGAGTTAATTCCTGAGTAGAAACTGCCCAAAACTACTTCCGAAGGCTATATTTCCTGCAGCCGCGCCATAGGCCAGGGGCCATCGCGGGAAGTGTTTCATTAAACTAAATTATGAATTTCCTTAATTAAAAGAAGTATTTTCTGAAAAAAAATAATCGTGAAAACCCGGAAAGCCTGCATAAGCACTTTTCAGGGGTTCGCATTTAAAGGTAAATTAAGCAGCCAACTATGTTGCTTTGGCTGCGAAGGGCAAAAACAGAGGCACCACAAAGTAAATGGAATGGGTAATTTTACTTTATTGGAGCAAGTGGCAATTTACTTTGCCTGAATAATTTAAACAGCTACACAAATAACCTTTTTTTAACTGAGAAGCTGTTTAGAGTTTATTTTCAGAAGCAAGAAATGATAATTTCAGGTTCTGGCGTGGCTCATTTTGAGGCTCATTGCAGCGCTACGGAC
>JAFADQ010000122.1 GCA_023424725.1 Bacteroidota bacterium | reverse complement strand
GTTCAGGTCTTTAATGCCTTTGCCGCGCAGGCGCAGAATTTTGCCGCTTTGCGTGCCGGGGTCTATCTTAATTTTCACCTTCCCGTCTATAGTCGGCACTTCTACGCTCGCGCCCAGAGCAGCGTCTACAAAGCTGATGTACTGATCGAAGACTACATTGTTGCCGTCGCGCTTCAGGAACTCGTGCTCGATTTCTTCTATTTGTATCAGCAAATCGCCGGGAACGCCGCCGCGCTCGGGCACGTTGCCTTTGCCGCTCATCGAGAGCTGCATGCCATCGGCTACACCGGCTGGCACGTTTATCGAGATCACTTCTTCGCGCAGCTCACGGCCTGAGCCGCCGCATTTATCGCAGCGCTGGGTAACGGTTTTGCCTTCGCCGCCGCAGGTGGGGCAGGTAGAGGTGCTCACCATCTGGCCCAGCATGGTATTTACCACCTGCTTTACCTGGCCGGCGCCGTTACATTGCGGGCACGTATTTAGCGACGAGCCGTTTTTAGAGCCATTGCCGCCGCAGGTGTCGCAGGCAACGTAGCGCTTCACTTTTATTTTTTTCTCTACGCCGTTGGCAATTTCGGCCAGGTCCAGCTTTAGCTTTATGCGCAGGTTGGTGCCTTTTCGCACACGGCGCCCGCCACGGCCTCCGCCGCCAAAAAAGCTATCGAACGGACTGCCACCACCGCCACCAAAAATATCGCCGAACTGGGAGAAAATATCTTCCATGTTCATGCCGCCGCCGCCACCACCTCCGGCGCCGTTTACACCGCGGTGCCCAAACTGGTCGTAGCGGCCACGTTTCTGGTCGTCGCTCAGAACTTCGTAAGCCTCGGCGGCTTCTTTAAATTTGTCTTCGGCTGTGGGGTCGTCGGGGTTTTTATCGGGATGGAATTTGATGGCGATCTTGCGGTACGCCTTCTTAATTTCATCGGCCGAAGCATTTTTGGCAACGCCCAATACCTCGTAATAATCGCGCTTCTGCATCTTTTATGCTCCTATCACCACTTTAGAGAACCGGATCACCTTGTCGCCCAACATATATCCTTTCTCTACCTGATCTACCACTTTTCCTTTCATTTCTGGGCTCGGCGCCGGAATTTGGGTAATGGCTTCGTGTTGTTCCACATCAAACTCCTGCCCTACCGCCTCAATTGCTTTCAGGCCTTTTTGCTGCAGCGTGTTGCCGAATTTATGGAACACCAGCTCCAGCCCCTGCTTCACGGCTTCTATATCGGTAGATGTTTCCATTGCCTGGCGTGCGCGGTCCATGTCGTCCAGCACGGGCAGCAAGGCCAGCATCAGATCTTCGCCGGCGGTTTTGGCAAATTCTATCTTTTCTTTGGCTGTGCGCCTGCGGAAATTATCGAACTCGGCCGCCAACCGCAGGTATTTATCTTTCATGTCAGCCAGCTCCTTCTCCACCGCCGATTCGTCAGTTTTTTCGGCTTCCTCAGCAGGCTCTTCGCTCTGCATCGGGGTTGGCTCGTCGTTCGGGTCGGCTGCGGGAAGCTCGTTTTCGGGCTCTACAGGCTTCTGTTCCTTATCCTGGTTATTATCTTTCTTCATTTTCCTGAAAATGCTCACAATTTTACTCTATAACCGGCTTAGGCAGTATCAATTGCTTTGCCAGATGTGGTTTTGTGACAATTTGGCACGGTGAGGGTTGGGCTTGTGGTTTTGATTTTTGTAGGGGCAACGCCTTGTACTTGCCCATTTCTATTATCAAAATAAAAGGGCAAGCACAAGGCATTGCCCCTACCCATTCATCTAAAAAATTTGGGGGTTTGCTAAAGCACCAGGCTATCCGCTGCAATCTCCGGTAATTGGCTTTTCCTCAAAATGTAATCTGTAGCTACCGGAGGATTTCCGCTTCTATCCTTAACCCGTTTTGTCGGAAACGAAGTTCGGCGGAGCCAATTGGGATTTTCGGGATTTTATGGAAAAGAAAGGATTATAAAAATAAAAATTGGGCCCCAATAGGCAAATAATTGCCTCCTACAGGGTAATTCCCGGCATCCAAAAAATCAAAAACAATCCCACAAATCCCAATTCAGACAATCCAACCTTAACTATGCAGCGTCTTCCACAAAATATCTTTCAACTCCGTAAGGCCCTTACCGGTTATGCTTGAGATAAACACTGCTGGCAATCCTTCTGGTAACTCTTCGCGCATTTCGGCTTCCAGTTCTTCATCCAACAGGTCGGATTTTGTGATAGCCAGCACGCGTTGTTTATCAAGCAATTGCGGGTTAAACTGCTGCAGCTCATTTAATAAAATATCGTATTCTTTCCGGATGTCGCCGCTCTCTGCAGATACCATAAACAGCAAAATAGAGTTGCGCTCTATGTGCCGCAAAAACCGCAGGCCTATCCCCTTTCCTTCGCTGGCGCCTTCTATAATTCCGGGAATATCGGCCATCACAAACGATTTATAATCGCGGTAAGGCACAACTCCTAAATTAGGCTTCAAGGTAGTAAAAGGATAATCGCCTATCTCGGGCTTTGCCGCAGAAATAACCGATAGCAAGGTAGATTTTCCGGCATTCGGGAAGCCCACCAACCCTACATCGGCCAGCAGTTTCAGCTCCAGGATTATCCACTCTTCTATTCCTTCGCCGCCTGGCTGCGCGTGGCGTGGCGTTTGGTTGGTAGACGATTTAAAGTGCGAATTTCCTAAGCCGCCGCGGCCGCCGGGAGTTAAAATCAGTTCCTGGCCGTGTTCGGTAATTTCCAGTTTCACTTCGCCGGTTTCGGCATCGCGGGCAACGGTACCAAGGGGCACTTCCAGAATTACATCTGCTCCTTCGCGGCCGGTCATGTTGCTGGCAGCGCCTTGTTGGCCGGGCTCTGCAATTACGTGTTTTGTGTATTGCAGGTGCAAAAGTGTCCAGAGCTGCGAATTACCCCGCAAAATAATGTGGCCTCCCCGGCCGCCATCGCCGCCATCGGGGCCACCTTTGGGGTTGCCTTTGGCGCGGAATAAATGGGCAGAACCTGCCCCGCCATGGCCTGAGCGTGAGCAAATTTTTACGTAATCTATAAAGTTATTAGAAGCCAAGGTTTTGGTAGTGGGTATTGAGTATTGGGTAATGAGACAATTTTTGGTTTAATTGGCGATACCTCTTCTGTTATTTATTTTATGAACAAGCTGCGGGCACCATTTTTGGCACTGCTGCAATGCAAAGTTACGGCATTTCCGGGTGGGGAGCTAACAACAATGCCACCCAGGTTGGCAGGTGGCATTGTGCAACATATTAAGAATGTAAAAGCGGCTCATTTTTTGGCAGCTTCTTTAGAGAAAGAATCTATTATGCTGCAGGCTTTCTTAAAAATATCGTCGCGGTCGCCAACGCCGTTTATTGCGCGGTATTTGCCTTCGCGGCGGTAATGATCGGCTACGGGAGTGGTTTTTTCGTTGTATTCTTTGCAGCGCTTTTTAATCAGCATTTCGTTCTGGTCGTCGGGGCGGCCCGATACCATACCACGGGTTAAGATGCGCTGTGTAAGTTCTTCTTCGTCTACTTCCAGGGCAACAAGACCAGAAATCCCGGTGCCGTTTTTATCAAGCATTTCGTCTAAAGCCTGCGCCTGTTCCTGGGTACGCGGAAATCCATCGAAAATAAAGCCTTTCGCCTCCGGGTTTTCCTTTAGCTTTTTCTCTATCATGCCAATTACCACTTCGTCGGGCACCAGCACTCCTTTGTTCATGTATTCTTTGGCTTTCTTGCCCAACTCGGTTCCTTTTTCAATCTCCGATCGCAGCAAATCGCCGGTAGAAAGGTGGGTAAGCTGGTATTTTTCGATCAGCATCTGGCTTTGTGTGCCTTTGCCGGCTCCTGGAGGGCCAAAAAGTATAATATTAAGCATTAGCTATATTCAATTATAATAGAAAAGCAAAAGTAGTAAAAACTGAACCAATAAC
>JAFADQ010000092.1 GCA_023424725.1 Bacteroidota bacterium | reverse complement strand
GAGTTATGGAGAAAAAGCTAGTATTAGGAATCACAAGTCCGGGGAGCGTTCCATTAATAAGAGGGCAGGCAAAGTACTTTGGGAGCTTAGGCTATAAAGTGTTTTTAATGTGCCCAAAAGATGAAAGAAGCTTAAATTATTGTGAGGAAGAAGGATGTGAGCTAATAGCAGTTGGTATAGACAGGTATATCAATGTATTCAGTGATATTGTTACCCTGGTTCGTATTGTTGCCGCACTTTCTAAAATAAAGCCTGATATCATAAATGTGGGTACACCAAAAATGGGCTTATTAGGCTCAATAGCTGGATACCTGCTTGGTGTAAAAAAACGTGTATATACTTGCCGGGGCTTTAGATATGAGCATGAGAAAGGTTTGAAACGAAAAGTGCTTCAACTCACCGACAAGATTTCAGGAGCTTTATCTGATACTGTAATTTGTATTGCTCCATCTTTAAGAGAGAAGGCTTTAAATGATAATATATTTTCGGAAAATAAAATTATAGTAATTAATAAGGGAAGCAGTAATGGTATAAACCTTTCTAAATACAACCCATCTGTCATACCGCAGGAGCATGTTGTGGCATTTAAGCAACAGTATAATCTAACTAATTGTTTTGTCTTTGGGTTTGTTGGCCGCCTAGTCGATAGAAAAGGTATAAACGAATTATATTCTGCCTTCAGCAAACTTGCTTCGATTCATGGCAATATTAAATTATTAGTTGTGGGTAATCCCGATTTTAATCAATTGGCTGATAAAGATATTGTTAAAAAGTATAATGAACATAAGGATATTGTCTGTGTTGGCTGGCAAAATAATATTCCTTTGGTTATGAAGGCATTAGATGTTTTTGTAATGCCAGCATGGTGGGAGGGCTTTGGTAATTCCTATTTAGAGGCTGCAGCAATGGGGATTCCTGTAATTGGAACAGATGTGACTGGAGCGAAAGATGCAGTAAATAATGGTTTCAATGGGTTGGTTATTCCCTGTAAAGACACAGGTGCGCTTATACATGCTATGGAATTTTATTATAACAACCCAGATACACTCGCATCGCATGGCAATAATGGAAGAATTTGGGTAAATAATTTTAAGCAACAAATTATTTGGGAAGGTCTGAATGAAGTATATTCATAACCAAATTATTTTAAAACAATAGTGCATATAAACTTTAATGGTTTTCCAAAGGAAATTATGGTCCATTGCTGAGACCGAGTTCAAATTTTGTTTTCAAAATCGATAATCCTTGATTTTGGTTTCTGATGAAGATGTATTTGCAGTTCGCAGCCTAGCTTTGAGCAAGAAGATAACTTAAATCTATGTTCCTGAAGTGGTGATTGTAAATAAAAACAGAAATGTAAATTTTGACTTAGAGCCTGTCCAAAATTTGTATTTCGGGCTGCAACTGCCTGATTTCAGAACCTGACTTCAGCTGTTTATCGGCTTCGTAGCGCTGCTACGAGCCTCAAAACGAGCTTCGCCAGAACCTTAAATCAAACAGTTTCGCCTGCGAAAACAAAATTTGGACAGGCTCTTAGGTGAAAAAGTGCTAAGTTTTAAAATAAGTATAAATCAGTGCGGCACCACATGAAGAACCTTCTCACGAAGACCCTGTACCACGTTTTCGACCTGCTGAATGGCCGTCAGCTACAGCATTATTACCAGGAGGCTGAAAAACATAACTCAACAACTGCTTCACGCGCTGCCGAGCTTCAGGAATATCTTACCCGTTGGGGCTTTGATCCGGTGATCGAACAAAATCCTTTAATGACCAAAAAGGATGTAATAGAAAGATCGAAAGCGCTGAAGAAGGAAGATGTATACAGCTGGGCTTATACCGGCGGCTCTTTTGGCGAACCGCTTAAGGTTCCTTACTCAAAAAAGCGGGACCTGATACGAACTGGCACTTTTCGCTATTTCAACGAAATTGGTGGATATAGCCTGGGTACTTCTTTTGCTATTATCCGCGCGAAGGCAAAACCGGCGCTTGTTAAATTCCTTCGCAACGAAACTATTATCATCCCGACAGATGTATCGGAAACTAAACTGGAGCAGGACATACAATCGCTGAAGCAAAACAAGGTAATAACCTTAGTGGGCTATCCTACGGTAATGTACGAGCTCGCAATTATGCTTAGCAAAAGGCCGGAGCTGAAAAAAGGTTTAAAAATAAAATCGCTTATTTCAACTTCTGAAATGCTGGAAGACGAAAAACGCGAATTTACGTACAACGTTTTCGGCTGCAACTTTATCGATCGCTACAGCAACGAAGAAGTAGGCCTTATAGGGCAGCAGCGGAAATTCCGGGAAGATTACTATGTAAACCAGTACGGGGTTTACGTAGAAGTGGTAAATCCGGAAACATTACAGCCTGTAAAAACCGGGGAAGAAGGAAAAGTAATTGTTACCGATACCAACAACGATCTGATACCAATTATTCGGTACGATACCGGAGATATTGCCATAGCCGGAATGTATGAAAACGGCCGCCTGGTAACTATAAAAAGAGTAATAGGCCGTACCTCCGATAAACTGGCCGATACCTCCGGCAATCCGGTTTCGTCGCTTGCCTTAGGTCCCATGATTTACAAGCCGCTGGCCAACGCAAATCTTAATATTCAGTTCCAGTTGGTGCAGGAAAGCCCAAAAAACTATACATTAAAGCTCAAAATCAGCGAGAAGGAAATGCCAGAGACCGTAAAAGCCGCTATTTTGGCAGGCTTGCTAGAAAAGCTGGGACAGAATGCTGAAATCAACCTTAGCTTTGTTAGCGATATCCCACCGCTGCCCTCCGGCAAACGACCTGTTTACCTTAACCTGGCGAAAGAAAAATAATGTATAAAAACTTTATAAAACCGCTGATCGATTTTGTGGCAGCTTTGGTTGGGCTTATTATCATAAGTCCAATTTTTGTATTGGTTACCATTATTCTATATTTCCAGAACAATGGCAAGCCTTTCTTTTTTCAGGAAAGGCCGGGCAAGAACGAAAAACCGTTCTACATCATTAAGTTTAAGACCATGACCGATAAGCGCGACAGTAACGGCAACCTTCTGCCCGATGTAGAGCGCATCACCACTATCGGCGGCATTATCCGGAAACTTTCTATAGACGAGCTTCCGCAGCTTATCAATATACTGAAAGGCGACATGAGTTTGGTGGGGCCACGGCCGCTGTTGTTTAAATACATACCTTTGTACTCGCCGGAGCAGCGCCGCCGCCACGAGCTTAGGCCCGGAATAACCGGACTGGCGCAGGTAAGCGGCCGCAACAGCATTAGCTGGACCGAAAAGTTTAAGCACGATATTTACTATGTAAATAAGGTGAGCTTCTGGCTCGATGTGCAGATTCTGTTTAAGACTTTTCTGAAAGTTGTAAAGCGCGAAGGCGTAAACCAGAGTGCAGACCGGCCTATGCAGCCCTTTAACGGACAAAACTAACGTACTATGAACATTCTGATTTCAGGTGTTGGCGGGCCTACCCCATTAGGAATCGCCAAAAGCCTTCGTTTAAAATACAGCCCAGAGCAAATTAAGCTAATCGGGGTAGACGGCAGCAAGCTCGCTCCGGGCCTGTATAATAAAGACCTGTTCGATAAAACCTTCCTGGTGCCGCATTCTAAAGATGCCAACTATTGGGAAGTGATAGATAAAATCGTTAAAGACCATAACATAGATTTCGCCTTTATTATTCCGGAAACCGAAGTGCTCGTTTGGAGCAAGCGGCAAAAAGAAGAAGGGCTGCCATGCGAGGCATTTATTCCCAATCACGATGTGGCCGAAGTGTTTTACGATAAGTACCGCACCTTCGATTTTCTGAAAGATACCAACCTGGTGCCCGCAACGGTGCAGCTTAGCGCCGATACTGATCTGGAAAAAATAGGAGAGGAGCTTGGCTATCCGTACTGGATAAGAGGCGGGTCGGGAGCAGGAGCTATCGGTGCCTTTAAAATTACGGGCATGCCCGATCTGAAGAACTGGCTAAATATAAATCCGAAGGTAAAAGATTTTATGGCCAGTACTTTTTTGCCTGGCCGTAATTATGCAAGCAAGCTTCTGTTTTTCGAAGACAAGCTTATAAGAGCAGCCAGTGGCGAAAGGATAGATTACCTGATGTCTAATGCTGCGCCATCGGGCATTTCGGGCATGTGCGCACGCGGAGCTTTGCTGAATAATCCGGAAATGGTGGAGAAATCTGAATTCGCTATCAGAAAGATTTTTAAAGCTTTTAATTTGCCGGTGCACGGTTTCTTCACGGTAGATTACAAAGCCGATAAAGACGGTAACCTTAAGATAACCGAGATCAATATCCGCCACGTTTCGTTCAGCCATGCCTTTGCGCTTGGAGGGGCCAATTTCCCTGCCGATACAGTGGAACTGCACTTTAACAAAAACTTCGATAGAACTTACAAAATGTACGAGTTCGACGATGCGTATACTTTCATAAGAGGGGTAGACAGCGACCTTTTTCTAATTAAAGATTCGGACCTGCTGGAAGTTTATAACTGATTTTCGGATCACCCTCAAAGCTGCATGGGCCATTTTTTAGGCCATCAGGGATGAAAATTGTCTCAAGCTACTAATCTTACTTCTCTAAATACCCCACGTTTTACATGAAACAAATTGCCATTTACGGTGCGGGAGGCTTTGGCAAGGAAGTGGCTATGCTTATCGAGCAAATTAATCAGGCTAACTCTGAATGGGAAATCATCGGGTTTTTCGACGATGGAATCGGGAAAGGAGAAATAATTAATAACTTTCCCATTCTTGGGGGAATAAAGGAAGTTAATTCCTGGTCTGACCACCTGTCGTTGGCTATCGGGATTGGAAGCTCGCAAATCAGGGAAGAAATCAGAAATAAAATCACCAATCCACAAATAAAATTCCCGGCACTTATACATCCTACTGTACTGCTTAGCGATTTTATTAAGATTGGAGAGGGGACAATTATTACCGCTCGTTGCATCATAACCGTTAATATAACTATCGGTAATTTTGTAGTGCTAAACTGGCTTACTACCATCGGACACGATTGCATTCTGGAAAATTTCGTTTCGGTAATGCCCAGCGTAAATATATCTGGGGGAGTTAGGTTAAGGGAATATGTTTACATTGGTACCGGAGCTCAGATCTTAAACAATTTAGAAGTTGGAACTAACTCAATCATCGGTGCCGGAGCCGTTGTTACCAAATCTATTCCTCCAAATAAAGTAGCTTTTGGCGTACCGGCTAAAGTGGTTAAAGACATTGAATAACAATACTATGAACCCAAAAATCTGGCTTTCGTCTCCCCACATGGGCGGTAACGAAATAAACTTTGTTAAAGAAGCTTTCGACACGAACTGGATTGCCCCGCTGGGACCTAATGTAGACGGTTTCGAGCAGGATATTGCTAGGTTTCTGGGCCGTAATTCGCATGTGGCGGCACTAAGTTCGGGCACCGCAGCTTTGCATCTGGCGCTGATTATGCTGGGCGTAAAGGCCGGCGATGAGGTGATTTGCCAGTCGATGACATTCTCGGCATCCGCAAACCCGATTGCCTACCAGGGCGCTACGCCGGTTTTTGTAGACAGCGAGGAGAAAACCTGGAACATGTCGCCGGAGTTTCTGGAAGATGCCATTAAAGACCGAATTGCAAAAGGCAAGAAACCGAAGGCAATAATTGTAGTGCATTTGTATGGTATGCCGGCTGAGATGGGCAAAATTATGGCCATCGCAGACCAATACGAGATCCCGGTGGTGGAAGACGCTGCCGAGGCTCTGGGTTCCAGTTACAAAGGCCAGCCAGCCGGAACTTTTGGCGCTATGAGCATTCTGTCTTTTAACGGAAATAAAATTATAACCACGTCTGGTGGCGGGGCGCTGGTTTCGCCAAACGAGGATTTGATAAAGAAATCGAGGTTTTTAGCAACCCAGGCCCGCGATGCGGCGCCGCATTATCAGCACTCCGAAATAGGGTATAATTACCGTATGAGCAATGTATGCGCGGGCATCGGGCGCGGGCAAATGCAGGTTATAACTGACCGGGTAAATGCGCGCCGGAAAAATTATGAGTTTTACGAAAAGGCCTTTGCCGATACGTCCCTGATAGAATTTGCAGCAGACCCGGGTGCCGAATTTTACTCTAACCGCTGGCTAAGCACTATTCTGATAAACACTTCCGGAAATGATAAAACCACCCGCGAAGACATCAGGCTGGCTCTTGAAAAGGAAAATATAGAATGCCGCCCGCTTTGGAAGCCGATGCACCTGCAGCCGGTTTTTGAGGGCTCTCCGTTTTATGGCGACGGCACCAGCGAGCGGTTGTTCGATAAGGGCTTATGCTTACCTTCAGGCTCTGATCTTACAGAAAACGATTTGCACCGGGTTGTTAGTGCTATTAAAGATTGCCTCAATAGTTAAGTAAAATCAGCCTTAAGGTCTTATTGGTAAATTGATTGATCAGCAGGATTTATATCTAGAAATCGGCCTGAATTTTTCATCCAAAATGATGAATTATTCAGGCCGGTTTTGCGTTAAAAAGCCGGTTAAAGCATTGTCCCGTAATGAGTTACTATATATCTTATGGTGTTATTATGGTGGACATTTGCAATTTCTGGTTGTCGGGAAATTGATGTAAAAGTAGTAATATTGTAAATGCTTAAATATCCAGTGCTTTTCTAACACTAAAGTATAGGGTGAAGGTGTTTCTGACTTATTTCTAAACTGTTAATAAACAAAATTGGCTAAGCCTTTTTTTTTATTTTCCGTATGCTGGTAGGTGAAGACAGAAGAGAGCTGATTATTTGAATTTATGAAGATGTCCCTTATTAACCGGTCGCTGCCAAGATGGATTGTCTTGATGGCCGACCAAGTGGTTATGAGCTGGTCGTTTATTTTATCGTACCTGGTACTAAGCCGGTTTGATATATATGATTTCCTCCAGCCAACTTTCCTGATACATTTTGGCGTTTACAGCATCTGCTCGTTAGTGGTTTTCTATTTAATGAGAATTCATACAGGGCTTATCCGCTATTCTAACTCCCTCGATTTTTTTCGGATTTTCTCGGCTGTACTTGCCTCCAGCCTTGCCTTTTCTATTGTAGCAATCGGGCTCGAAAGATTTTATCCAGTCTCAGATGTAAATATATATTTAGTAACCCTGATAAGCTTTTTTATTGGTTCATCGTTGCTGATAATGCTCCGGATGTGGATCAAGAATGTGTATCAGTACATAAAACGATCGCCGGACGGGCAGAAAGAAAAAGTGCTTATTTATGGCACCAGCAATCAGGCAGTGGTGGCGAAACAAGCTCTGGAAGACAGCGGTAACTTTACTATTGTAGGTTTTATAGACGAAGAGCCCAACAAAGTAGATAAAGAAATACAACAAAAGCGTGTGTACCATGTTAAAAAGCTGGCTAAGCTGGTTGGTAAATTAGATGTAGATAAGCTGGTGGTACTAACCGAAGATCTTAACTCTGATTTAAGCAAAGAAACCGTAGAACTCGGTATTGAGCTGGGGATAAAAGTGGTAACTGTGCCTCCTGCCGATCAGTGGATATCGGGAAGCCTGCGCATAAATCAGATTAAGGACCTGCGGATTGAGGATTTGTTGCAACGCCCGCCAATTGTAATAGAAAATACCCGCATTAGTAACGATTTAAACGGAAAGCGCGTGCTGGTAACCGGCGGCGCCGGCTCTATCGGCTCTGAGGTGGTGCGGCAGGTGCTAAGTTACAACCCGGGTTTGCTGATAATCTGCGACCAGGCCGAATCTCCGCTTTACGACCTGCAACTGGATATTGAAGAGAATTTCCCCGATGCTAATGTGAAGATCTTTATCGGTAATATTAGCAATTTTAACCGCATGTACGCGCTGTTTAAGGAGTTCTCTCCTCAGATTGTGTACCACGCGGCTGCCTATAAGCACGTGCCCATGATGGAAGATAACCCGACCGAGGCCGTGCAAACCAATATTCAGGGTACGAAAAACCTGGCCGATTTATCTATGACCTTTGATGTGGAGCGCTTTGTGATGATCTCTACAGACAAGGCCGTGAACCTGACAAACGTAATGGGCGCCTCTAAGC
>JAFADQ010000076.1 GCA_023424725.1 Bacteroidota bacterium | reverse complement strand
GAGATGCCCGGAGGGCAGAGAGGGGTTAAAAACCAACCTGCGAAGCTCCAACTATCTGCCCCTTCGCAGCGCCGGTGTTTGAAATTAAATTGTCATTGCGAGGGAGGCACGACCGCGGCAATCGGGTGAGTAGCGGGAGAATTTTACTCAATACGAAAAACAAGGAAAAAATGAATCGCTAACAACCCGATTGCCACGCTACCGCTCGCAATTACATTTTAATTTAAACCGGTTGCGCTGCGGAGAAACTGGATTGGGCGAATGCAATTCGCCCCTACGGATGCACCGCGATTAAATTTAAAAACACGCAACAATCACCAACCTGCAAGGCCCAAAAAAGCGAGCATTGCAGCTTAAAACCTGAAATGAAATCGTAAAAATCCACTAATCTGATAAATTCAAATTCCGACACAAAACATAGAAAACATCATCCTCAATGATATCAGAAATATTTATAAAACGGCCGGTAACTGCGATGGTGATCTCTATCGTGATTGTGCTGGTGGGCACTTTGGCGGCGCTTAATTTGCCGGTAACCCAGTACCCCAACATTACGCCGCCGGTGGTAAGCATTAGCGGTAACTTTACCGGAGCCGATGCGCTAACGGTAGAGCAATCGGTGGCCACGCCGGTAGAAACGCAGGTAAACGGCACGCCCGGCATGACCTACCTCACCAGCAACAGCACCAGCACCGGGCAAATGAATATGAGCGTAAATTTCGAGGTCGGCACCGATATCGATATCGCTACGCTGGATGTGCAGAACCGCGTGAGCATTGCCGAGCCGCGCCTGCCCGACGAGGTGAAGCGCCTTGGCTTAACGGTACGGAAACGTAACCCGACTATTATGATGGTGGTGGGTGTTTTCTCGCCAAACGGAAGCCACGGAATAGAGTTTCTGGATAACTACACCAACATCTTTTTGCGCGATGCTTTGCTGCGTGTGCCGGGCGTAGGCGATATTAATGCGCTGGGCCAGGATTTTAGTATGCGCGTATGGCTAAAGCCCGATAAACTGGCGCAGCTTGGCATGAGCAGCGCCGAAGTTACAGCCGCCATTCGCGAGCAGAACATGCAGGTAGCAGCCGGTGTGGTAGGTGGCAAACCGCAGCCCGAAACACAGGCTTTCGAGTACCCGATAACAGTAAACGGCCGCCTTACCAGCCAGGAAGAATTCGAGAATATAATTGTGCGCACCAACCCCGAAGACGGATCGGTGGTGTACCTGCGCGATGTTGCCCGTATCGATCTGGGCCGCTTCGATTATAACCGCTATTCTACCATAAACGGCAAAGAGGCGGCCATTATGCTGATTTACCAGGCGCCCGGAAGCAATGCCATCGAGACGGCAGACGGTGTGTACAAAGCCCTGGAAGAACTGAAAGCTACCTTTCCGGCAGATGTAGATTATGTAGTGTCGTTCGAGTCGGTTACGGTAGTAGAGAAATCTATTTCGGAAGTGATGAAAACACTGGCCGAAGCGCTGCTGCTGGTGATAATTGTAGTGTTTTTGTTTCTGCAAAGCTGGCGCGCCACAGTGGTTACCATGCTGGCCATTCCGGTGTCTATTATCGGAACGTTCATCTTCTTTTTCCCGCTCGATTTCACCATTAACACGCTTACCCTTTTCGGTTTTGTTTTAGCGATTGGTATTGTGGTAGACGATGCCATTGTGGTGGTAGAGGCCGTGCAGCATAACATAGACCATGAGGGGTTATCACCCAAAGAAGCCACCCGAAAAGCGATGAAAGAAATAACCGCGCCCGTTATTGCCATTGCGCTTATTCTGGCCGCGGTATTTATTCCGGTGGGCTTTATTCCGGGCATTGTGGGCCGTTTGTACCAGCAGTTTGCTATCACCATCGCTATTTCGGTATTGATTTCGGCTTTTGTAGCGCTTACACTTACTCCGGCGTTGTGCTCTTTAATGCTGCGCCCTATGAAGCTGAACAAAGAAAGCAAAGGCCTGAATAAGCTCTTTTATAAATTTAACGGCTGGTTTGCACGCACTACAGAGAAGTATTCGGTTGGTGTGCGGAAGAGCATAAAAATGGCCCCGCTTATGCTCATTATTCTCGGGTTGATTTACGTGGGTACGTTCGGGCTTTTCCAGGCCAAACCAACAGGCTTTATTCCTACCGAAGACGAAGGCCGTTTGTTTGTGTCGGTAGAGCTTCCGCAGGCCGCATCGAGCAACCGTACTACCGAAGTGCTGAACGAAATGTCGGCGATTATGGCAGAAGTTCCGGCGCTCCGGAACATTACGGCTATCGGCGGACTTAACGTGATCAACTTCTCTAACAAATCTAACTCTGGCGCCTTCTTTATTCAGCTGCAGCCCTGGAACGAGCGCAAGAATAAATCGGAGCAATTGTTTGGCGTAATCGCGCAGTTGCAGCAAAAATTATCCGTTATAAAAGAAGCCAACATTGTGGTGGTACCGCCTCCGGCCATTCCGGGTTTGGGGCAAACAGGCGGTTTCAGTTTCCAGCTGGAGCAGCGCGCCGGTGGCGATATTAAAGAGTTCGAGCAGGTGATAAACCAGTTTCTGGGAGCGGTGCGGCAGCGGCCCGAAATTGCCAGCGCGTTTACCTTTTTTACGGCCCAAACTCCCGGCTACCATGTAGATGTAGACCGCGAAAAAGCCAAGAAACTGGGCGTAAACATTGCCGATGTTTTTAACACCATGAGCAGCTTTATGGGCAGCCAGTACATAAACGATTTTACCATGTACGGGCGTAATTTCCGGGTGGTGGCGCAAGCCGATACCATGTACCGGCAGAACATAAAAGAGCTAGACCAATATTACGTGCTCAACCGGCAGGGGCAATCGGTGCCGCTAAGCGCGCTGGTAAGTTATAAAGTAACAGAAAGCGCGCCGCTTATTCAGCATTTTAACATGTTCCGGAGCACCGAAATTAACGGAAACGCCGCGCCGGGCTATAGCTCGGGCCAGGCGCTGGAGGCCTTGCAGGAAGTGGCCGCGCAAACCCTGCCCGCCGGCTACGGCTACGATTTCTCTGGCCTTAGCCGCGAAGAGCTGGCCGCCGGAAACGTTACTGTTATGATCTTTACTTTGTCTATCGTGCTGGTATTATTGCTGCTCGCAGCCCTCTACGAAAGCTGGTCGGTGCCGTTCTCTATCCTGTTTGCCGTTCCGCTGGGGGCTTTTGGTGCCATTGCCGCTCTTACATTATTGCCCAGCCTCAGCAACAATGTGTACGCCCAAATCGGACTCATCACCCTAATAGGCCTGGCTGCCAAAAACGCCATCCTGATAGTGGAGTTCGCCAAAGAGCGAGTAGATAAAGGTGTGGAGCTGGTAGCCGCTACTATAGAAGCCGTAAAGCTCCGTTTGCGCCCCATTATCATGACCTCGCTTGCTTTTATTCTCGGGGTGCTGCCGCTGGCATTAGCCTCCGGAGCCGGCGCCGTTGCCCGCCAAACCATCGGCTGGACGGTAATTGGC
This sequence comes from Bacteroidota bacterium, assembly GCA_023424725.1. Taxonomy (GTDB): domain Bacteria; phylum Bacteroidota; class Bacteroidia; order Cytophagales; family Hymenobacteraceae; genus JAFADQ01. The sequence continues at coordinate 7,766 of JAFADQ010000076.1, read as the reverse complement.
GGAATGCTCGCGGCCACTTTCCTGGCTATTTTCGCGGTGCCTGTTTTGTATGTCGTGATCACCAGAATTGCCTACGGTAAAAAGCAACTGGCTGCCCTGCAAGAGCAATACAAACCCACCGATTCGGGCCATGCCTACGGCGAAGAGCACCGAAGCTAATTAGGCTGCAGGCATCAAAAAAGAGGCTGTTACGGGTGAAGTAACAGCCTTTTTTTGTATGAACTGTGATTTTTGTGATAAGTATGATGAGCTGTGATTTGAGAAGGGGAACTTCAGTACTTAAGTTCCTGCCTGAGAACCTCGCGCTGCAAGTTTCCAAACCTTATCCTGCTCTATAACTTTTCTGGAAATGAAGAGAATATAATTTGGTAAGATGCGCTCTATAACCCCGTTAGGGCCGAAATATTGGTAGTAAACGGCACTAACGGAGGGTAAGAACCGAGGCTTTTTAACTACCAATATTTCACCTATAAATGGGCTTTCAGTATTTTAAACTTACTAATTAAACCAATTGAACGCAAAACCGCCTTTTTCAGAAAAGTTATAGAACAGGATAAGGTTTCCGAACTTGCTCTGTATAAGCAAGCTCATAAGCTTGCCGTAGCGCCTCCTTAGCTAAGAAGAGTAAATCCGGTCAGAATCAGAGTTCAGACAAATCAAGGCCGTAACGTTACCTTCTTTTCCGGAATCCCCATAACTGCATGGGCCAAAAACTATGCCCCCGCGAACCAACTACACTACGTGCGCATAGATACCTGGGCCCATAACGACAAGCTGCGCGAATATTACGTAAGCTGCGGGTTTACATACACTACTGTACGAAAAGAGAGTAACTAACCTGAATCTCAGAACTTTGTGCCCCCCGCTCGCATCTTGCGGGTGTGGGTTACCGGGCGGCATCTTGCCGCTAAAACTGCTGCAAAGCGGCCGGAGGCCAACCGTAGCTCGCCCTCGCAAGATGCGAGCGGGCTAACGTTCTGTATTTTAGTTATTTTACCGCTTTTCGTACAGTAGCGGTTTAAAACCTGCTTATTGCACTTTTTATGGTACCATGCAAACAAAAAACTTTCGCGTTGCCAACTAAACCGCAAAAAGACAGTAAAACAAAAAACAAAGCTAAACAACGAAAAAGGGCATTTCCGGCAGCGGGAATGCCCTTTTTGTTGTGGCCAAAATTTAAGCAGGCGCGAGAGCGATTTAGCGTCTTGTTTTAGTCTGGCTTTCAGTAAGATAAAAGAAGTAAACGGAGCCCGAAGCTGCAAATATCAATAAAAAACCGTACCTTTGCCGCCGTTGCCCCTCAAGACAACCGCGTAAATGCAGGATAGAAGCCCGCATGGCCGGCCTTAAAATGTTATTTCTGATTGCGTAAACCGGCTTTTCCGGTACTCCATCATTTTTCAGACCCTTAGTAGGGGCCGCTGCATTGCCACTAAACCGGCAAACTTTTTTGTGCCACCGGCAACAGAGGTTTCAGGTTTTTGGCAACCGGGGTAAAAAATAGTAAAATAACCAGAGTAAAATTGAATTGTTACGCTATCTGGGGCGTTAATATTACAGAGTAGCCCAAAAAACCGCACACGTTTGGGGCTGCTGTTTACAGGCCATGCGAAATACGCAGGCTTTATGTACCACCAAAACCAATATACATGGGCAGATCGCAGGAAACCTTCAGCAAAAAAGAAAAAGAAAAGAAGAAGCTAAAGAAAAGAAAAGACAAAGAAGAAAAGAAGGAAGAGCGAAAAGCCACCTCTAACAAAGGCCAGGGCCTTGATGCCATGTTGGTGTATGTAGACGATAACGGAAACTTTACCGACACGCCGCCAGATCCGAAGCAAAAGAAAAAAATCTCTGTAAACGATATCCAGATTGGCGTGCCCAAGCAGGAAGATATAGAGCACGACCCGGTGCGCACCGGCATCGTTTCGTTTTTTAACGAAGAAAAAGGCTACGGCTTTATAAAAGATTCGCTAACCCAGGAAAGTGTTTTTGTGCACATAAACGGGCTTATAGATCCGATAAAAGAAAACAACAAAGTTAGCTTCGAAACAGAAAACACCCCAAAAGGCCTTAGCGCTATAAAGGTGAAAAAAGCATTGTAATACGTTTGATTTTAGTCTCTGCCGCACCATTTTTTGGCCGCCGCAGGTAAAAAGCAAGAAACCGGGTCTTAGTGGTCCGGTTTTTTGCTTTTTAGAACTGCCCTAGACCATGTTTAAATTTTGATGCGCCTTGTTAGGCTGTAAGTGCCTCTTTTTTGCCCATTACAGCATAAATGCCGCTTCCTTGTAAAAAAAACAAGCGGCAAAATTGGCCTGTAAATTTATTACTCACTGAATATCAGTCATATATAAATTTAAACATGATCTAACCTGGGTTTACGTGGTTGCACTAGCAGGCTATTATTTTTGTGTGCATTACCCAGATCCTTCGCTTAAATCACACCAAACATTTTTAAGGCAAACCGCAAAACTTCAGTACTTTAGCTGCCACGCACAACACCAAAAAATGAAAGTACTGGAAACTTCACGGCTTATAATTTCCCGGTTCGCCATTGCCGACGCTCCCTTTATGCTTGCGTTGCTAAACTCGCCCGGATGGCTTAAATACATTGGCGACCGCGGCATTCGCACCGAAAAAGAAGCCGAAGGATATTTGCAGCGTGTGCCCATTTTAAGCTACAACACCCACAATTTTGGCCTCTACAGGGTAAACCGTAAAGAAGACAATTTGCCCATTGGCACCTGCGGTTTGCTAAAGCGCGACACCTTGCCCGATGTAGATATTGGTTTTGCTTTTCTGCCGGAATTTAACGGGTTTGGGTATGCCAGCGAAGCAGCGAAAGCCGTAATAGATTACGAGCATCGAAAACATAAGCTAAAACGACTCGCGGCCATAACGTTGCCAGAAAATACTTCGTCCAGAAAACTGCTCCAAAAGTTGGGGATGAAATACGAGCGCGACGTGCAGTTAACTCCCGATGACGATGTGCTGATGTTATACGCCATAAATTTTCCGGAGCCAGATAAGTGGTAGAAGTTTTAAAGGAAACCGTAACCACAAAGCGTTTCTGTAGTTACTCTACTGGTAGCAAATTTAACATCAGTTATTGTTTATATGTCCCAACTTTTCACCCCCATAACTTTCCGCAGCATCACGCTAAAAAACCGGATTACCGTTTCGCCTATGTGCCAGTACAGCAGCTCAGATGGTTTTGCCAACGATTGGCATTTGGTGCACCTTGGGAGCCGCGCGGTGGGCGGCGCCGGGTTAATAATTGTTGAAGCCACAGCCGTATCGCCGGAAGGCCGCATTACGCCCGACGACCTTGGAATCTGGAAAGACGAACACATAGAAAAGCTAAAACAGATAGCCCGGTTTACCCACCAGAATGGGTCTGTAGCGGGCATACAATTGGCACACGCAGGCCGCAAAGCCAGCCACACCAGCCCCTGGAAAGGCAACCAACCCATTGCGCCCAATGCCGAAAACGGCTGGCAAACCGTAGCACCCAGCGCAATTCCATTCACGCCCGAAACTCCGGTGCCTGCAGCGCTCAAAAAAGAGGGCATCGGCAAGGTAATTTCAGATTTTAAAGCCGCCGCGAAACGTGCTTTGCAAGCTGGGTTTAAGGTGATAGAAATTCATGCCGCGCACGGATATTTGCTGCACGAATTTTTATCGCCGTTAAGCAACCACCGCACCGATGAGTATGGAGGAAGTTTCGAGAACCGATGCAGATTATTGCTGGAAGTAACAGAAGCCGTGCGCGAAGTGTGGCCAAATGAGTTACCGCTTTTCGTGCGCATTTCGGCGACTGATTGGGTAGAAGGCGGCTGGACAATTGATGACTCCGTAGCGCTGGCAAAAATCCTTAAAACGAAAGGCGTAGATTTAATAGATTGCTCCAGCGGCGCCAACACTCCCGATGCTAAAATTCCGGCCAAACCAAACTACCAGGTGCCATTTGCCGAAGCCGTAAAACAACAAGCCGGCATCGCCACCGGGGCTGTGGGCATCATTATTAATGCCACCCAAGCCGAAGAGATCATCGCCGAAGACAAAGCAGATTTAGTGTTGATGGCCCGCGAAATGCTGCGCGACCCGTACTTTCCGCTGCACGCCGCCAAAGAGCTGGGAGTTGATTTGGAATGGCCGGACCAGTATAAACGAGCAAAGCGGTAAAATCCGAAAAGGTGTTTCGTGAAGAGACAAGGCACTGCCATGTTTCAGCTTCGCGAAGCTGCGGTTTTACTATTTAGCCAAGGCGTAAGCAAGCCAATCGTTTTTGTCGGTTTAATTTTAATTTGCAGTAATTTAGGATAAGCATCGTTTTCTTAAACTCCCACACCACACTATGAACCGCATCGACCGCCTTTTCGGAATCCTTACCCTGCTGCAGTCAAAAAAGTATGTATCGGCGGAGAACATAGCGGAGAAATTTGGTATTAGCGTACGCACCGTGTATCGCGACATAAAGGCGCTGGGCGAGCAGGGAATACCGGTTAGTTTCGAGCAGCACAAGGGTTATTACGTGGTGCAGGGTTACTTTCTGCCTCCCGTAGCTTTCTCTACCGAAGAGGCAAACGCCCTGCTGCTGATGGAAGCCATGGTGCAAAGCTTCGCCGATAAATCTATTTTTAAACACTACTCTAACGCGCTGAACAAGATAAAAGCCGTGATGAAAACCGGCCAGAAAGAAAAGCTGGATTTGCTGAGCGACAACATAAAATTGCAGGTATCGCCCTGTATCGAGAACAATTACGAATACCTCTCTGAGCTGCAAAATGCCATCTCGGCGCGCCAGATTCAGGAGATAGATTACCAGAACAACAAAGCCGAAATTAGCCGCCGCGAAATAGAACCTGCCGGCCTCATTTTTTATGCCTTCAGCTGGCATTTAATTGCCTGGTGCCATCTGCGCGCAGAATACCGCGATTTTAAAGTGTCACGCATTTTAAAATGCCGCAACACCGGCAAGCCCTTTACCCGCACCGGGCACATTACCATGGATGAGTACATGAAATTGCTGCCCGTTCCGTATTAGGATGTGCAAATGCCAGATGTGCGGATGTGCAAATGAGAAATGTGCAGGTTTTTTGTGCGATGATGTTGAGCTGTGAAGGGCAAAAAAAGGGGTGTTGCAGGGTAAAAAGGAGCCTTTGGCCAGTATTTTACTCCTCTCCCTAACCTCTCCCGGTGGGAGAGGGGTTTCGGAGCTCCGTTTAGCTAAGTGCTAAAACCATAAGTCCAGCCGCCGTTTCAATTCTCTCCTCTCGGGAGAGATGCCCGGAGGGCAGAGAGGGGTAAATTAAATCTGCGAAGCTCCAATTATTTATTACACAACAATAGCCATTTATTTGCCCTTCCCAGCTTAAAACCCTCACAAAAAGTAATCTGCGAAATCTGCGAAATCCGTTAAATCTGCGGTTAAAAATAATTTCAACACCAAAACTACACTGCCATAGGGTTGTCAGTAGGTACCTTTTTCTTTGCAGCGTACACTTAAAAATAACAAACCTATGACAACCACAACAGCAACCATTACTCTTATCGGGGCGATGCAACAAGAGCTGGCCAACGAAGGCGAAACCACCCGCAAAATGCTATCGGTAGTGCCAAACGATAAATACGACTGGCGCCCGCACCAAAAAAGCATGACCATAAAAGAGCTAACCGCGCACATAGCCGAATTGCCCACCTGGATTGGCATGACCCTTAACACCTCCGAGCTCGATTTCGCTACAAGCCCATACACACCTGTAAATATTATCAGCACCGCGCAGTTGCTGGAGTATTTCGAGAAATGCCTGGCCGAAGGAAAAGCAGAACTTGCCAAAGCCACCGAAGAGCAAATGGAAGAACTCTGGACGCTTCGCAACGGCGACAATATTTTCTTAACCGACCCGAGGCGCGAAATGCTGCGCAGCACGCTGAGCCAGATCATCCATCACCGCGCGCAACTGGGCGTTTATTTGCGGTTGCTCGATGTAAAAATACCTGGCAGCTACGGCCCCAGCGCAGATGAGATGGAAGAGTACGGAATGTAGAAAAGAAGATTTTTAAGACTGGAAAAGCTGCGTCTGGTAAAGGCGCAAACCTCACCCCCTGCCCCCCTCCAAAGGGAGAGGGGCAATAAGGAGCCTGCGGCAGATTTAATTATGGCTTTGCTCGAAGTTGTTGGTTGCATTGCCCTTGCAATTACAAATTACTAACTTATAATACCCAAAAAGCTGCGTCTGTAACAGGCGCGGCTTTTTTGTTTTTTCTGACGGCCTTAGAGGCTGTTTAAAAATTAGTGATGCAACATATTAAGCATTAACTGACACATAGCCAGCAGAATAAAAGATTCACTTACTTGAATAAGTCGCTCATAATCCTTGCTTAGCCGCCTGAAATTGCCTAGCCAGGCAAAGTTACGCTCTACAATCCATCGCTTTGGTAATACCTGGAATATGCCTCGCTGTTGTTTCTTAACCACCTCAAGCTCTATTCCCATCTTCTTTTTTATCCACTCCTTGAGCTTTCCTGTGTAGCCCTGGTCGGCAAAAATGCGTTCGAGCCGTCTACACTTTACCGGGTCTGTTTGCTTAAGCAACTCACAAGCGCCCTTGCGGTCAGTCATGGAGGCAGAAGTAACTTTTACCGAAATTACCAAGCCTTGTGTGTCAACCAGCAGGTGCCGCTTTCTGCCTTTCACTTTCTTTCCCGCATCATAGCCAACACACTCCTGAGCCAGAGCGGTCTTGACAGACTGTGAATCAATAACAGCTGCAGAAGGCATTTCTGGCCGGTTTTTGTCCTTCCTTACCTGCGAGTAGAGCAACTCATGCAACTGCTCAATAACCCCATTCTCTTGCCATTTTCTAAAGTAGTAATACACTACATTCCAGCTCACACCACGTTCAGGTAGCTGTCGCCATTGACAGCCTGTCCTGAGCAGGTAGAGCAACAGATTGCACACTTGCCGGAGCGAATGCTGCCGCTTTCTTTCCTGGTTCAGTACTTTTTCTATAACTTCCCACTGGGAATCGGTTAAGTCAGTATGGTCGTAGGCCATCGTAAAAGAGTTAAGGTTCGCACCCTTCTTTTACGGCTTAACCCTTTCCTATTTTACCCCCCAATATCTTTACAAACTAATATTTAAACAGCCTCTTAGACCATGTTTAAATTTGAATTTTGGAGTCGAAAATCATTGATTCATGTCGTTGCGAGCGGTAGCGCGGCAATCTGGTTCTGATGATTTGTTTTTGCAGCTCATAGCGGGGTTACGAGCAAAAAAAGAACTGAAATCAGGTTCTGGAAGCGATGATTTGCAGACAAAAAGTAAAATTTAAACATGGTCTTAACTTATTTTACGCAAGCTTGTTTTATGGAAGATTGTGTTTTCTGATTCTGAAGAATAAAAGGAGCTTCGCAGAATGGTTTACCCCCTCTCCTGAAATGCTTCGGGATAAGACTGACCAAATACATTCCTCCCCAAGGAGAAAAAAGAGACCTGAAAAGGGCAAAATTTATTCCGCAACCAATTAATTATAAAACAAGATGCCGAAGGCTCCCTATTCTCCCCCTCTCTCTTTGGAGAGGGGTCGGGGGTGAGGTTTTTTTAATACCTACTACTCACTACCAAAAATGCGCTCCATCAAAAAAATACATACCGCCGCTTATTCGCCCATCGCCGATCTGGAAACGTACTCGCCGCTGCCGTCGCGGAGCTTACGCATGATAGATCCGTTTTTGTTTCTGAATCATCATGGCCATCAAAT
>JAFADQ010000073.1 GCA_023424725.1 Bacteroidota bacterium | reverse complement strand
TGCAATGCCTGCGCCACCGTTATATTGGTTTTACTGCACATCAAATGCAAATACGCCGAGGTTAACCCAAAAAGCAACGAATTACAAATAGTATATTTTTTTAGGATTTGCGTAAGTTCTGTAGTGCTGATTACTTCGCTGGGTAACAAAGAGGCTATTTTATTAAACTGCTCTTGTACCAGCTCCGCCGATTCGCCATAGCGGATGTTGGGCGCCACCTCTCCTATTCCGGAAGCAAACCGGTCTGATACTTTTACTACAAAATTAGTTTTATGGTCTGATGCATTGCGGCTTATTCGCCAGGTAAACTTTAGCTCTAATGGTAGCGGGGTTACAGACCAGGTAAGTTGTTCTGACATGCTTTTAGGTTAACAAGCCAAATATACTCTTTAATAATAACCGCCAATAGATAAAATTAAATCAGAAGTAAGCAATAACCGGCATGGCTCTAAAACTATATGCAGCTGCAAAGGGCAAAAACCGGTGCGCCAGCGGGCAAAACTTAGTATCAGAAACAAAAAACTATTTTGATATTGGTATAACCTAACCGAGCAAAAAAAGCTTTTTATTATTTCTGCTCCTAATCTGTTTTTATTAGGCATGGCTTACTATTGGTCTTCACCGGCCTTGTTTTTGGGCTCTGCAGCTGGCGCGGTGTCTTCTACCACCGGACTTATTTCTTTGCGAGAGAAACGCTCTATTTTGCTAAGTACTCTAAGGCCGATTAATAACCAGAAAAATCCGCCTGCTAAACCGGCTATTACATCTGTAGCATAATGCACGTGCAAATAAACCCGGCTGTAGCTTATTAATAATATTAATAGCAGTAAAAAGCCGCACACCACATACCTTATTGTTTTGTTTTTGAAATGATTCCAGGCAAGATAAATTAAAACGCCATAAAAAGTGAGCCCTATCATGGCATGCCCGCTCGGGAAACTAAAATTGGCGATTTCGGTGGTTGGCCTGGGCCGCTCGAAAAAAAATTTAAGCCCTTGATTTAGCAAGGTGCCGCCCAATGCCAAAGCTACTACTTTTAAAGAAAACCAGCGTCTTTTCCGGATAAATAAATAATAGCTTGCAAGCGATAAACCCGCCCCCAGCAAAAACTCGAAAGTGGCGAAAAAAGTAATAAACCGCATAAAACTGGTAGTGCCAGGGCTTGTATGGGCTTCTGCAAACCTAAAGGCTGCTTCGTCTAAGCCTGTGCTGTTATCTACAAAAACGAGTTTGGTAAAGTAAAAGAAAACAGAAAATGAGATAATTAATAATGCCCAAACTAACGCCAGTTCTATGGTAAGTAAGGCAAAAGTGGCAACAGCTTTTTTATAAAATCTCTTCATATATATGTAGCGCGCCAATACGTAAATGCATTGGCGGGTTTAGGTAATCGTAAAAATTACTAATACGACCCAAACCATTGTAGGTATACGAAAAGCCCTAAAAGCACAAAAGCCGGCAGTAGCCGGCTTTTGCAAATAACAGAACAATAAAAATTATGCTCCGGCAGCGGCTACCAGATCCAGGTTAAATTTAATATCGTTGTAAATAGCCTTATCGCCCAGGCCGTCGAAAAACGAAGTAGAGCCATAACGCACATCAAATTTGCTGCGGTCTATGGTTATTTCTGCTACCGCGCGAAGTGTTTTGCCGTCGGTAGTAATAGTAGCAGGAAAGCTTACCGGCTGCGTAATGCCTTTAATGGTAAGGTTGCCGCGCACATTGTGTGTTGCGCCTCCTGCTTTGGCATTTGTAATAGGAGCTATGGCAACAGTTTTAAAGTTTGCCGTTGGGTGCTTGTCTACAGAAAAGAAATCGTCGTTCTTTAAGTGATCTACCAGCTTTTTGTTGTAGCCCGGATCTTCTATATCCAATACCGTAATTGAAGTCATATCGATATCGAAAGACCCGCTAACCGGTTTTTTATTGTCTACCTGCAGCTTGCCATTCTTAATTTTTATCAGGCCGTTGTGCTGTCCGGTAACTTTTTTAGCTTCCCAGGCCAGCGCGCTTTTTTGGGTATCTACATTATACGTAGTAGCTGCAGCAGGCAACACCAGTTCTTGCGTTGCCGCAACTGTGGTACTTTCGTTTTTCTCCGATACGGCACCAGTAAAGGCAGTTAATCCGATAACGGAAACCGCAAATGCACTTAAAATTACTTTTTTCATGTTGAGTGTTAAATTTTAATTATGTGATTAATTGTAAATTCTGAAAATTGGTTTGATAAAAAAGAAAACCACGCCTTAACTATCCTCTCAGCTTATCGAGCAAAGAATTTAATTGTGTGGCTTCCTCCAGCGTTAAGGTATGCAGCCCCTTTTCCCATTCTTGTTCGTAGCGGTCCATCTTTTTCAATAGCTCCATTCCGTCGGCAGTAATTTGCACATCTACAGCGCGGCGGTCTTGCGGACATGTTGTTCTTTTTACCCATCCTTTAGCCTCTAATTTATCTACAATTCTGGATGCGTTAGACGATTTATCTATCATCCGCTCTATAAGCAAATTAACAGTTGCCGGTTTGGGGTGCTGGCCCCGCAAAATGCGTAACACATTAAACTGCTGCGGAGTAATATTGCTTTTCTTAAAAAAGCTTTGCTGCTGATAACTAAGCCAGCTATGTGTAAAAATAATATTAATACTGAGTTTATGATACTCGCTATTAAACTTTTCCTGCTTTATTTCCTCCTCCAGCTTCATCCTTATTATGTAAGACGGTACAAATATATATGTATATACATTAAATGTCAATACATTGGTTCAAATTATTTTTAATATTCCATTTAATAGCCTGACAATCAATCTATACCATTTTGTTTTATTTATAATATTTAAATCCAAATCAAAAGCAATTACGCTATTTGCTGGTCCGGACTTTCTGCTGAATCTTGTTTTTTTAAATTATTCCTTTATTAATTAATTTTAATTATTTCACTTTTATACATCAAACCATAAACATTTAGTAGTTAATGTCGATTTATTATAATGAAGGAAGCTGTTTAACGTTAATAATTCAGGCTGCAAAAAACCGGCTCAGAACCTGGCTTCCGGTATTTTTCGGTTCGTAACGCACCTAAGCCACTCAAAAAAGCCTGGGTATAACCTGAAAATTTTCATTTCTCGCTTCCGAAAATAAATTCTAAACAGCTTCATCTTTAAATTAAATTGCGCTTTTAATCAAAAAAATAATTAATAAAGATAACTAATGGAAAATTTTAACACCTGGTTAGCAACTCAATTAAACCGTACCGATGCGATTGGTATTTTAGCCAATGCCGCAAAAACCGACAAAGAATTTCCGAAAGGTAAAAACCTCGCTACTTTCTTAACTTATCTTACAGATAAAGGCGCCAACGAGGCATCGCTAAATACCCTTCGGCAGGCGTTTACAGAATACCAAAAAAACCAGGGAATTACCGAAACCAATACAGAGCCAGATGAGGAGCCGGTTACACCAAAAAGGCGGGGAAGAAAACCGGGATCTAAAAATAAAATAACTGTAGACCTGGAAGACACTAAAGGTGAAAACAATAAACCACAGTTTGTTGCCGCCGAAGCAGAAGCTCCTCAGGAAACAGAAAACAAACCAGCAACTGTAACCTCTTCGCCAAAAAGAAGAGGGCGCCCCAAAAAAGAGGTTAACCCCAAGGCTGCAGCGGCCAAAAACACACCTAATACAGCAAAACAAACCGAAACTAAAACCCAGGCACCCGCTAAAAGAGGGCCAAAACCAAAAGCAGCGCCCATAAAAGTACCTGCCAGGTTGGCCAATATACAGCAGCAACTACGCGATGCCGCCATTATAATAGATGCTCAGTTCGGCCGCGGTTATGCCGAAGCAAACCCCGGCAAAGTAATAGAGTGCATGCGCTTAATGGTAGCTAAAGAACAACATCTGGAACAAACTACCCTGGTAAAAAGTCTGGTGCGCGAACTGGCCGAAGTAGTGGTTAGATTTACTAAAAAGTAAGCCAGTATAAAAACAAAAAAGTCAGGTTATAAGCCTGACTTTTTTGTTTGTGCGCAAGGGGAGACTCGAACTCCCACAGTTTCCCGCTAGCACCTGAAGCTAGTGCGTCTACCAATTTCGCCACTTGCGCGGTAGTTTTCGATTTTAGGAAACTTAAATTTTCGCCTTCCCGAACCGTTATGCAAAGTTATACACAAAAACACTCTCTTCAAATATCCGTTCCGGTTATTTTTCTGTTTTCGGTTATTATTCCCGAACATATTTTCTTTCTATTTATTATAGAGTTCTGCGGGTTAGTTTCCGGTGCCCTTGTTTTTGGCCCTTGCAGGTCTTTTTTTAAATAGATTAATAAAGCAAGCTAATTTACTGCATTTTCGCTAATAGAATTTATGGTAACCGAATAAATTCAATCTATGTCTTTTTTTAAAAATATATTTTCGGGGAGCGGAGCCCAGCCAAATGGCACACCCAAAGTGAGCTTCCGGAAACGCTTTGAAGCGATGCGGAACATTCCGGCATTTTTCAGACTGGTGTGGCAAACAAGCCCCGCCATGACGGCCGGCAACATTGGCCTGCGCATTTTAAAAGCCACACTCCCACTACTAATGCTGTATGTGGGCAAGCTTATTTTAGACGAGGTGGTGCTTTTTACGCGCAACGATTCTGCCGCAAATTTAACTTTATTATGGTGGTATGTAGGCGCCGAATTTGGTTTGGCTATTTTATCGGATCTGCTGGGCAGAGCTATAGCCTTATTAGACGGTTTGCTGGGCGATCTGTTTGCCAATTACACCTCAATCAGGCTAATGGAACACGCCGTAACCCTGGATCTGGATCAGTTTGAAGACGCCGGATTTTACGATAAGCTGGAGCGGGCGCGGCGGCAAACCCTGGGCCGCTCTGTATTAATGAGCCAGTTGCTTAGCCAGTTTCAGGATGTGATAACAGTTGTATTTCTGGCTGCAGGTTTGGTAGCGTTTAATCCCTGGCTGTTGGTATTGCTGGCACTGGCTGTAATTCCGGCTTTTTTAGGCGAAGCACATTTTAACGAGCGCAGCTATTCTCTTGTTCACGGCTGGACACCCGAGCGCCGCGAACTAGACTATTTACGCATTACCGGTGCAAGTAACGAAACCGCCAAAGAAATTAAAATTTTCGGATTATCAGATTTTCTAACCAGCCGCTATCGCACCCTTTCAGAACAATTTTACAATGCCAACCGCACGCTTTCTATAAAACGGGCAAGCTGGGGCACGCTCCTTGCCACCGTGGGCAGCCTCGGATATTATGTAGCCTACGTAGTAATTTTAATGCGCACCATTAGCGGCCACATCAGCATAGGCGAACTAACCTTTCTGGCCGGCTCGTTTGCCCGGTTGCGCGGTTTGCTGGAAGGTATTTTAAACCGGTTCAGCAGCATGGGCCAGGGAGCATTGTATCTAAACGATCTTTTCGAATTCTTCGAAATTAAGCCTGCTATTGTTTCTACCCAATCGCCGTTGCCTTTTCCGAAACCAATAAAAGAAGGGTTTATTTTTGATAAAGTGGGTTTTAAATACAGCAATTCAGAAAACTGGGCCGTGCGCAACTTAAGCTTCCATTTAAAACCAGGCGAAAAATTAGCTCTTGTTGGCGAAAACGGCGCAGGAAAAACCACGCTGGTAAAGCTATTATCGAGACTATACGAACCCAGCGAAGGCCGAATTTTATTAGACGGCCACGATTTGCGCCATTACGACCTGCTGGAACTGCGGGCTGGTATCGGGGTAATTTTTCAGGATTTCGTGCGGTTTCAGCTTACCGCCGGCATGAACATCGCGATAGGCAGAATTGAAGACCAGCAAAATCTGGAGCAAATTAAAACCTCTGCGGAAAGAAGCCTGGCCGATTCTGTTATTGCCAAACTGCCCGGAAAATACGACCAGATGATAGGCCGCAAATTTGCCAAAGGCGTAGATTTAAGCGGTGGCGAATGGCAAAAAATTGCATTGGGCCGCGCCTACATGCGCGACGCCCAATTGCTGATTCTGGACGAGCCAACCGCCGCGCTTGATGCCCGCGCCGAGCACGAAGTGTTTTTGCGTTTCGCGGAACTAACCAAAGGTAAATCGGCGGTGCTTATCTCGCACCGGTTTAGCACCGTGCGCATGGCCGACAGAATTTTGGTTTTAGAGAACGGGCAATTATTAGAAATAGGCAGCCACGAAGAATTACTAAAATTAAACGGCCGGTACGCCGAGCTTTTCCGGTTACAAGCGCGTGGCTATCAGTAGAAAATGTAAACCCGTAATGCTGATGACAGATAATATACGGCTCTTTATTGGTGCAGAAATACCAACCGGGCTTAAAGATTTTGTAATGCAACAAAGCAAGATTTATGCTCCGGCACATATAAAAATGGTGCCCGCAGCTAATTTACATCTCACCGTATTTTTTATCGGTAATAAACCCGCTTCGGAGCTGCCGTTTATTCTTTCACAAACAGAAAAAATAGCCGCGGCGCAATCAGATTTTACGTTAAACCTGCATAAAATAGAACCTGGTCCGTCAACATTAAAACCAAGATTGGTTTGGGCCCGGTTTCATCAGCATTCAGAATTCGGGAATCTTGCCTTTAAACTTCAGCAGGAAATTGCCCCGGAAATAGGGTTGCCCAAAGAAATGATTCCGCATACAACACTTGCACGTTTAACTAAAAAAGAACGCCCACCGTTTAATTTACCTACTCTTTTACCGCCATCCGAAACCAGCTTTAAGATAACCAGGTTAGCTCTTTGGCAATCGGAGTTAGCAATGGCGCACCCAAAATATACTATTCTTAAATCGTTTTCTTTCGGGGGTATTTCTTAAATTGGGCGTATGCCAACACTACTCCTTACCCACCCTGCCGTGCAGCAGTTTATTTCTGAAAACGAAAAAGCAGACACGGCTGCGTTAATGCTGCGTGCTTCTAAATTTCCGGAAATACCTATGGCCGAGGCTGTAGAGCAAATTAAATCGCGGGCAAAGGCAGCAAAAAAACTTCCGGAATGGTATGCTACGCCGGGCTTAATTTTTCCGCCCTCGCTATCGATGGAGCAATGCTCTTCCGAAGCAACCGCAAAGTTTAAAGCAAACCTGGTTAGCGGTAACACGCTGGCAGATTTAACGGGTGGTTTTGGAGTAGATTGCTACTATTTGAGTAAGAATTTTGAACAGACTTTTTATGTTGAGCAAAACCAAAAACTTACCCAATTGGCCAGCCATAATTTTAAGCTGCTGGGGGCAAAAACCATTGCGGCAGAGCACAAAACTGCTACTGATTTTCTGAAAAACATTTCCGGAAAATTATCTTGCATTTACCTCGACCCGGCCCGCCGCGATGCCAACCAGCAAAAAGTTTTCCGGCTGCAAGATTGTGAGCCAAATGTTGTTGCCTTACTACCCGGGTTGTTGCAAAAAGCCGATAGAGTATTAGTGAAAACCGCGCCGGTTATGGATATAGATCTGGCCATAGCAGAACTAAAGCTGGTAGAGAAAGTTTGGGTAATATCGCATAACTCAGAGTGCCGCGAAGTGCTTTATTTGCTCTCTGAAAACGGAAATCAAAACCCGGAAATAACAGCTGTAGATTTACAGCCAACCGCCGGTTTGGTGTTCTCTTTCTATCGCGCGGATGAAAAAACCGCCGAAGCTCCCCTATCTGCGCCATTAAATTTTATTTACGAACCAAACCCCTCTGTTTTAAAAGCAGGTGCTTTTAAAAGTATTTGCGATGCGTACCAGGTAAAAAAACTGCATACGAGCAGCCACCTTTATACTTCCCAAAATTTACGGCCTCATTTTCCGGGAAGGATATTTAATCTTCAGCATGTGGCGCGGCTCAACAAAAAAGAATTACGCAAATTAATACCAACCGGTAAAGCAAATATCACTACCCGTAACTTCCCCGATTCGGTAGATGGCATCCGGAAAAAAAGCGGCCTGAAAGAAGGCGGCGATACGTATATTTTCGGAACCACAGACCTAGACAATAAGCCGGTTTTATTGATCTGTAACAAAGTAATAAGTGAAAAATAACCCGGCCAACCGTATTTAATTTCTAAAAAAACTGGAGAAATCGGAGCAAAAATCCTAAATAAAAAAGCAACCGCGGCCTATATTCTATAGCCTGCCGTTGCTTTATCTTAATCAATTAAATAAAAGGACACATTTATATTAAACTAAGCGTTGCCAGCGGCAGTGTCCTCACCATAGTCGTAAAATTAAGAATGGTAACCCCAGCGGGGTGACCTGTTTGTAGAAAAAACCATGATTAGTGCTGGCTAAGCTCCAGCGGAGCGACCTGTTATTTCACTTTAGTTATAAAAACAGGTCGCTCCGCTGGAGCTTTTTAAAAACTCTGCAACTATTTTTACAAACAGGCCGCTCCCCTGGAGCTATTCACTGAAAATTTTGCCTTAGGTTGACGGCTATGGTGTCCTCACTGACGGACGCTTTAGGTGCACGTCAGTGTGGCCACTGACGTAGGCAGACTTTAGTATTTTAGTTAACGTAATTATGTCCAGACACTTAATTTATTTCAAAATCACTTTTTGCTTGAACACTTTTCCGTTCTGGTTAATAATCAGGAAATGGATTCCGGTTGCGGTGGCAGGTAAATTGATGCCCGCAGGTTGGTTCTGTTGATTTATTTGCTGGTTAAGAATTTGTCTGCCCATAATATCTACTATTTGCAGTTGCGCAGGGGCTCCCGCTTCTAACCCAGAAACATACAAAACTCCAGATGCCGGGTTTGGGTATACCGCGCAGGCCAATTGCTTTTCTGTATTAATGATGCTGTTCGGCCCGGCCCATTTAAATATTCCGCCTTCTGTATTTCCGTTGGTAATTCCGCCGCTCCAGCCGGTGTTTTCGTTTACAAAATCTATAACCGTGTGCATTACGGTATCGTCAAGCAAAACCCAATCCAGTCCGTCGTTGTACGAAATAGAAGAACCTACGTGGTTAAGTAAAATATTTGCTCCGGTGCTGATCCAGGTTTGGGCGCTTCCGGTTACATAGCGCAGGTCGTAATTAAACACCGGTCCGGTAATATTTATGTCGTTCCAGGTTAGGCCGCCATCGTTGGTTCTTCTGATTGTAGAATCGTTTTGCACAAGACCAATTGTTGCGTTCCGGAAATCTATGTTCGTAATAACCGGCATGGTAGAGTCAGAACGGGTAAGACCGGTGTTGGCAGCCGTCCAGTTTAAGCCTTTGTCTTCAGAAATAAAAACCCGCGCGCCGGTTGTGCCAAACCAAATTTTGTTGTTGTAAGCCGAGAACACATTTATGTAAGCGGTTTCGTTTTGCTGCGCCGCCGGAATATTGGCTTGCGGCACTCGTACCCAATTATCGCCGCCATTGGCAGTGGTGTAAATCTCGAAATAATCATTGTTAACATTGCCGATGGCTACGCCGTTATTGGCATCGAAAAAGTACACTTTATTAATAAACCCGAGCGGCGATGAGAACTGCGCCGTTGCCTGATGCTGCCAGTTCTGGCCTCCATCGGTGGTTTTAAATATTTTTCCGGACGAATTGCCCAAAGAATCTACAAAATAAGCAGATACCCATGCTACCTGGCTGTTTAGGGCCGAAATGCTGGATAAGTGCATACCTGCCGCGCTGTCTATACTTCCGTACGACCATGAATTGCCGCCATCGGACGTTTTTGTAAAATACTGCACCGGCACCGTACCCGGTAACGACATGTCGCGGCCGGCAGCCCAGGCTACTGTATCATTTACCGCATCTAAGTCTATTATGCCAATTCCGGGCGCCGGAAAGTTGGTGTTTTGCTCAACCCACTGACCGTGAGAAGTAACTGTTAGGGCAAGAAATGCAAAACCTAGTACTAATTTTTTCATCTGATCTGATTAATCTGAATAAATAAATCTTTAAAACCGCAGCCTTAACAGTGGTTTTTTATTTAGAAGTACGGAAATGTGTAATCCTGGTTTGGAGTAACTGGTATAAGAATAAGGACACATTTATATTAAACTAACCGTTGCCATCGTCAGTGAGGGCACCATATCCGTCAACCTAAGCTTCAAGGTCGTTGGGCTAAAGCCCAATGCTACGAGGGTAAAAGGAGATTTTATTGATTACTACCATGCGTTTACAACCAGTTACCGCCCGGCCTGAAGGCCTTGGAGACAATGTAGTGTAAAATCATTTTTTCCTGGCCCATACTTTCCAAGGCCTTCAGGCCGGAGCGCCTGGATAAATATATAACCCTAACTAAATCAAACAAACACTGCCATTTTATACGTAGCGTAGGGTTTTTAACCCTATGCGAACGGTTTAAGTTAACGGTTTTGGTGACGACACTGACGCTTAAGGTGCACGATAGTGAGGACTCTGACGTGGGCAGACTCAGTATTTTAGTTACAGTAAATATGGCCAGATAATTAGAATAATTTGGCGGCCTGTAACAAAAACGAATGCACGGTAAAATAGCCGGGCTAACTAAAGATAAATATCTTTGCGCTTTGCTTCGGTAATCATCTTTCATGACTCCTACTCTTATTCTCTCCCTTATTTTCGGATATCTGGCCGTTTTAGTACTGATCTCTTATATCACCAGCCGCAAAAAAGTTAATAGCGAGGCGTTTTTCCTGGCCAGCCGCAAATCGCCGTGGTATATTGTGGCTTTCGGGATGATTGGCACCTCGCTTTCTGGGGTAACCTTTATCTCAGTGCCCGGCCTTGTTCGCGAAACCAGCTTTTCGTACCTGCAACTGGTGCTGGGTTATTTGCTTGGTTATCTGGTTATTGCCACTGTTTTAATGCCGCTGTATTACAAGCTTAACCTGGTTTCTATTTATACTTATTTAGAGCAGCGCTTTGGCTACTGGAGCTATAAAACCGGTGCGTTTTTCTTTTTACTTTCGCGCACTATTGGCGCCGCTTTCAGGCTTTACCTGGTGGCGGGAGTGTTGCAACTGGCCGTGTTCGATAGCTTTGGGATGCCCTTTTGGGCTACCGTGCTGCTTAGCATTTTATTTATATGGGTATATACCTACCGCGGCGGAATGAAAACCATAATCTGGACAGATACTTTTCAGACAATGGCCATGCTGTTGTGCGTGGGCATAAGTATCTGGCTAATTTCAGATTCGCTGAATATGGGTTTTCCCGACCTGGTAAAAACCGTAGCCGGGCATCCTTACTCTGATGTGTTTAATTGGGAGTTTAAAGACGATAAGTACTTCTTTAAACAGTTTTTCTCGGGAGCATTTATAGCAATTGTAATGACCGGGCTTGACCAGGATATGATGCAGAAAAACCTGAGCTGCAAAAACATCGGCGAAGCCCAAAAAAACATGTTCTGGTTTAGCATTATCCTGGTTGGTGTTAACCTTCTGTTTTTAACTTTGGGCGTGCTGCTCTACCACTACGCCGATGTAATGAATATTGCCCTGCCCGAAAAAAGCGACGATGTGTTTCCGTTTCTGGCGCTCAACCATTTTACACTTTTTGCCGGTGTAATATTTATTCTGGGCATTGTAGCCATTACGTATGCCAGCGCCGATTCGGCCCTTACAGCTCTAACCACATCTTTTTGCGTAGACTTTTTAACCATATCTAAATACGACGAAGCCCGGCAAGATAAACTGCGCACCGTTACCCACATTGGTTTCAGCCTTTTGCTGGCCGTGGTAATTCTTCTTTTTTCTATTATTAACGACCAAAGCGTAATTACCGCCGTGTTTAAAGTTGCCGGTTATACCTACGGGCCGCTGCTTGGGCTTTACTCTTTTGGCTTGTTTACCAAAATGCAACTCCGCGATAAATGGGTGCCGTTGGTGTGTGTAATTTGCCCAATTCTAACGTACGTGATCAACATTTCTGCCGATAAATTTTTGTATGGCTATAAGTTCGGGTTTGAACTCTTAATGGTAAACGGCCTGTTAACTTTTATAGGTTTATTAATTATTTCCCGGAAAAAACACCAACCTGCTTATGCCGCTTAAATTCCTCGCTTCTGCCCTGTTTTTTGCCCTTTGCAGCCCTGTTTTTGCTCAGGAAAATAAACAGCTTGCTGTTGCTGCCGATACCACGATAGCTTTATCAGAAACTGAACGGCCGCAGTTTAAGGGCGGCGAGGAGGCTTTACAAAAGTTTATTAAAAAGAACCTGGAATATCCGGAGCGGGCCCGCAAAAAGAAGATTCAGGGCGCGGTGGTGGTTGCTTTTCTGATTGATGAAAAAGGCGATTGCAGCAATTTTAAAGTAATAAAAAGCCTGGAAAGAAGTTGCGATGCAGCCGCGATAAGAGCCTTGCAAAAAATGCCGCCCTGGAAACCTGCAAAGGTCAATAATAAGGCCGTTGCAACCGAAATGCAGATGCCCGTTACTTTTCAGCTGGATAACACGCTAAATATAGAAGATAACAAGAATACCAAAAATAAGTACCGTTAGGCTGCAACGGCCGTTTTTTTGGCCATTGCAGCCTAAAAAAGAAAGCCCCGGTTTGTCCGGGGCTTTCTTTTTTAGAGCCGGTTTTGTAATTGCTTATCAGAAATCGATGATGAACGACATGCTGTAGCTGCGGCCACGGTTAAAAAACACGTTCATGGTGGCTACATCGTAGGTGCCGGGGTTAACCGCAAACACATCGGTAATAAAATACTGATCGAACAAATTAATAATGGTACCGTTTAGCCTGGCGTTTACGCCTTTGTGCAAACTAAAACTGTAGCCCATATCGAGGTTGGTGTTGGTAGAGCTGGGCAAACGGTACGTATCCTGCGGAATTCTGGCAACGGCGTTTGCTCCCACTTCCATCGTGTTTGGGTCGAATGGAATATAATGTTTGCTGAAAAAGAAGAACGATGGCCTTACGTAAAAGTTTTTGAACGGCGTGTAGCGTGCCCCAATCATAAACTGGTTTTGCGCCGATCCGCCAACGTGCATTCCGCTTGGGTCTATAGTTACCATCGTTACGCCGGTTCCGTCTGCTTCGGTTCTTTCAAACGTGGTGCTCGATTTCCATATCCAGTCGCCAATAGATATTGCCGCATTCATTTCCAGGTTATCGGTTAAGCGCTGGGCCATGTCGAGCTCAATTCCAACGTGGCGGGCATCAAGGCCGGGCACGTTCAGGGTTTCCATGGTTTCGGTGTTGGTGTATAGGGTAGAGCGGTCCAGGTAGCTGGTGTGGTAGGCATTTAAACTTACTCCAAAGCGCTCGGTTTTAATGCCGTAGCCAATTTCTTTCGAGAATATCTTTTCGTTTTCTACATTTTTAAACGGCTGGCCTGTACTGGTGCTAAAGAAACCGTTAAAAAACTGCGGCTTGTTTATATAACCAATATTGAAGAAGATATTGGTGTTTTCGGTTAGGTTATAATTTAAACCGCCTTTTACCGTAAACCCAGGAATTCCGTACCAGTCGGTTTCTACCAGTTTGGCTTCCGGACTGTCCCAGTTATAGGTTTTGCCGTCTATGGTTACTTCTTTGCCCATGGGCATGGCAATGGCGGTGTCTCCTACAGTTAAAACTTTTGGTCTGAAATAATCAACACGCTTATAATTGGTATGGCTCACAGATCCGCTAACAAATGCCGAGATAAGGTTAGACGTGTATTCTAATTGTCCGAAACCGCCCAGCCAGCGAGAATATCCGTCGTAATTATAATTAAACTTATCGCCTACACGCAGCTTTTTATTTTTGAAATCTGAGTTATAATTTCCCTGATTACTGTTCATCAGGTCTATATCGTTCAGGTTTCTGGAGTAGTTTATATCGCGGGCATAATCGCCACCCAACAAGTCGTACACCTCTTCGTAATGGTAACCGGTGTAGGTTCGTCCATCTATTCCCAGCGATGCGGTAACTCTTTCGGTTAGTTTATAATCAGCCGACGAGATAAAGCCAAACCAGCGGTGGTTGTTTTTCCGGATAGATAAATAGCTTTCCGATCTGGATTCGAAATCGCCGACATCGGGTCTGGTATTGGTGATATTGCTGGTGTACATGCGGGTAAAATCTACCAAGCCATTTGCACCAATTGGCGTTCCGCCGCCTGTATTTCTTCCTATTCCGCCGCCATCGCCAAAAGAGGCATACACCACGTTAGAGATAAATAACTTTGGCGAAACATTCCAGAAATGGTTTAAGTTAATTTGCGGTTTGTGGTACTTATTTACGCGCAAGCTCATGCGCTCGCGGTTATGAATGGTATCGCCGTTTACAACCTGGTAGCGGTCTATATATCCCCAATCGGCATTGTAGCGGTACCCGAAATCTTTGTTACGGGAGGTATCTACACCTAGCTCCAGCGCCTGGTTGTGGCTAAAATTAGCGATAGGACGCAAAGTGCTGCGCTGCCCGTGCTCCTGAGGCGAGCCCATCGCTGTAAGCGCTATTTTATGATTTCCAATTTTTTTGCTGATCGTACCAAAATAGGTCCAGGCATCGTCGTAGGCCATATCTACCCAGCCATCGGCCACGCGGCGCGCGCCATAAACGGTTACTGCCCAATCGCCTTTTAACGTGCCCGAATTAAGCATGATGCTGGTTTTGCGGTAACCATCGTTGCCTACTTCCTGCCTAACTCTGCCGCCTCTTTCTGTGCCCAGGCCTTTTGTAATAATGTTGATGGTACCTCCTACCGATGGCTGCGCAAGTTTTGAGGCCGACAAACCACGCTGCACCTGCACCTGGCGGGTAACATCGCCAAGATCCCAGTTGCTCCAGAAAACATTGCCGTTTTCCATGTCGTTTACGGGCACGCCGTTTATCATTACGGCTACGTTGCGCTGGTCGAAACCACGAATACTGATACGGGAATCGCCGGAGCCGCCACCTTGCTGGGTTGCATAAACGCCGGGAGTTTCGTTCAGGATCATGGGTAAATCGCGCTGGCCAAGGCTTTCCTGGATTCTGGCTTCGCGAACGGCCGAGAATGCGACCGGAGTTTCGCGCTCTACCGCGATATCGGCTACTACTTCTACCTCGCCAAGCACCGAGCCGCCTTCTTCTAACCCGGCATTTAACACTACGTCGCGGTTCCTGATGCTTACTTTGGTGGCAAAATTCTCGAATCCGATAAAAGAAACGGTAACGCTATAGGTGCCCGGAGTTAGGTTCGGGATACTATAATTTCCATCAAAATCGGTGGTGGTAACAGCGCTAACCGGACCTGTGATCTGGATATTAGCGCCCGGAATTTCCTGGTTATTGCTTTTTTCGGTTACTTTCCCCTTTAAAGAAAAGGTCTGCCCGAGGGCCTGACCAGAGAGAGCTAAAAAACTGATAAACAGCAGATACAGATGTCGCATTGTAGCTTTTTGAAAACTTGCGCAAAGATAGCCGTTTCGGCTGACACTATTCTTCTGAATTACCGTTTATCCCTGAAATAAGACACTTTACAATAGCTCCGCTTTCGGATCCCAGAACAAGCGTTTAAAATCCTGCACCTGGTTACTCTCTACCACCACGTTTTCTGCCCTCAGCAGCCTTTCCATCTCATCTGGTGTAGCGAAATGATGGCGCCCTGTTAACAATCCATGCCTGTTCACCACTCTATGCGCCGGCACATCGGGCAATGTGTGCGCAGCATTCATGGCCCAGCCCACCATACGCGAGCTACCTGCAGCGCCCAAATATTGTGCTATCGCGCCATAAGTGGTAACCCTTCCCTTCGGAACAAGTTTTACCACCTCGTACACATCTGCAAAAAAGTTAGTGGTTTTTGGGGAGTAGTGCATTTTTCTGAAACTGGTTTGGGGTTACGAATCCGAATTATGCTATTTCCGGAAAATACAGTTAAATTCCAACCAGGTGTTTCACTTCTCTCCCATAGGGAGAGATGCCGCAGGCAGAGAGGGGT
>JAFADQ010000323.1 GCA_023424725.1 Bacteroidota bacterium | reverse complement strand
GTACCAGCTTACAAGCCCGGCAAACTCGGCGGGGAAAAATATTGGCTGGCTTGGGCCGTTTATAAACCTGCTGAACGAGCAAAAAAGGCTGTTTAGAGGGCCACATACCATTGTGGTTACCGTGCTGGCGCTGGCGAGTATTTTTCTGCTGGTAAAATCCAAAAAACAAGATAAAAACCTGCTTCTTTATCTGGGGCTTTTTATGCTGTTTATGGGCTTGCTTGCATCGTCTAAAACCAGCCAGTACAGCATCTTGTTTTATCCGTTTTTTGCGCTGCTAATTACATCTGCTTTATTAGTTTTTACTGATGAAAAAGCGTTTACTGGTAAAGTAAGAAGCTATTTTTACGCAATCGCGCTGTTGGTGTTCACCTGGTTCTCGCTTTTCTGGATGGTGTTTTTGCCTGTATCAGAACAACAGAATACAACAGCCATTAACCGCCAGCTTTATGCTGCGATGCCCCAAAAATCGGCCGTTGCAGCCCCATTGGTTTTTGTGTTCGACGGAATAGAGAAATTTAACATCTTCGGGCTTTCTTCCCTGTTCGCAACCGATACCAACGGCTACCAGGTACACGAACTGGTGCGGCACTTTCAGGAAAGAAATATACAATACCTGGTGCTTAACCCAACCTGGAAAAGCCATATTTACGATCTTGCCGCCCAAAAATCGCTCTTCCATCGGCATTTTAAGGAAATTAAACAGGTAGAAAACATAACATTATACAAGTTTTCTTCTTCGGCGGAATAAGAAAATATGAGGCGATTTTTGTAAATTTGCACCCGGAAAGCAAAAGGCTCTCCTGCAAATTATTAACACTTAGTCTGAAACTAAGCCCGTTATGGATTCTTACAAAGTACTGCTTTATTACTGCTATACTACAATAGCAGATCCGGAGGCTTTTCGCCTAGAACACCATCTTTTTTGCCACTCGCTGGGTATTAAGGGCCGCATTATCGTAGCCTCGGAAGGTTTAAACGGCACCGTTTCCGGCTCGCCCGAGGCCTGCCAGCAATACATGGACCATCTGAAAGCCGACCCGCGCTTTGCTTCCATCGATTTTAAGATAGACGATACTCCGGAGCATGTTTTCGCGAAGCTGCACGTGCGCGTAAAGCCCGAAATAGTGCACTCCAGCCTGCGCCACATAGACCCCACAAAACGCACCGGAAAGCATCTGGCGCCTGCCGAATTTAAAGCCCTGAAAGACGACCCGGATGCGATTGTGCTGGATGTGCGCTCTGATTACGAGCACTCGGTTGGCCGCTTTAAGAACGCGCTTACTTTGGATATTGAGAATTTTCGCGATTTCCCCGAAAAAGTAAAAGAGCTGGAGAAATACAAAGGCAAGAAAATTTTAACCTATTGCACCGGCGGAATTAAGTGCGAAAAAGCCAGCGCCTTTTTGCTGGAGCAAGGTTTTGAAGATGTGTACCAGTTGCATGGTGGCATAATTAAATACGGAATGGAAGCCGGAGGAGAAGATTTTGAGGGCAAATGCTACGTGTTCGATAACCGCATTGTAGTAGATGTAAACAAAGTAAACCCCACCGTAATTTCGCGTTGCTACATTTGCCAAACACCCAACGACCGCATGATAAACTGTGCAAACCCCGAATGCAATTTGCACGTGGCAGTTTGCGAAGATTGCGGCGAAAAAATGAAAGGCGCCTGCTCTGAAGAATGCCTGGAGCACCCCAAAGTGCGCGAATACGACGGCAGCGGTTTTTATCAGAAAGAAACAAACGGTTACAATCCGCTGAAAGGGCTGAAGCGATAACACCGGAATTACTGAATGTAACAAAGGCGCAGAGTTTTTTGGCTTTGCGCCTTTTTTGATGCCTGCAAGTGCCAAATTTTGTGCCGGTGCAGCTTAATTTTACGTTCTGTATAAATCGCGGCACAATTTTCCGGAAATTAGTTAACTAAAACCAAGCTGGAGCCTGACTATCCGGATTGCCAAGCTCCAGCTTGGTTTTGATAATTATGGTGCAATCTATTGTAAGGCTCAAAAATGAATGTAATTCCCGAATCTGAATTAATATTAAATGCCGACGGCAGTATTTACCACCTGGGTTTGCTGCCGCAGCAACTGGCCGATATTGTGCTAACCGTTGGAGACCCGGATAGAGTGCCCCGCATAAGTAAATATTTCGATAAAATAGAAGTAGAAATAAAGCGGCGCGAGTTTGTAATTCATACCGGCTATTATAAAAATACTAGGCTTACGGTGCTCTCTACCGGCATGGGTACCGATAATATCGATATCGTGATGAACGAGTTAGACGCTGTAGCCAATATAGATTTAGCGAACCGCCGGGTAAAAGAAGAGTTCAGAAAATTATCTATTATCCGGATCGGGACATCCGGGGCGCTGCAGGCTAACGTGCCGCTTGGCGCACACCTTGCGTCGGCAGGGGTTTTTGGGTTAGATGCGCTGATGCAATCGTACCAATACCAGCCTCAGGAGTCTGAAATTAATTATTGCCGCGACCTGAAAGCACACATGCAACTTAATTTTTTGCCTTACTTCGCGCCAGCCTCTGAGGGCTTACTTCGCCATTTTGCGCAAGAATTAATGCAGGGAGTTACCGCCACTTGCGCGGGTTTTTACGGCCCGCAGGGCAGGGTGCTGCGCCTTCGGCCGGCAAATCCGGATTTTGTAAAACAACTCGCGTCTTTCCGGAGCGGAGATATAAAAATCACTAATTTTGAAATGGAAACGGCAGGATATTACGCCTTGGGCCGGTTGTTGGGCCACGATGTGCTTTCGCTTAATGCCATAGTGGCCAACCGGATTACCGGCGAGTTTGCCGTAAATGCCAATGAAGTAGTAGAAAACCTGATTGTTAAGGTGCTGGAAAAAGCTGCAAGCCTATAAAAACGGCACCTTATGAACCAACTAAAACTCTATCTTTAAAATAGCCGAAAGCGGAATGAGAGTGCCCGATTTTAGGGTAATGTATTCGTTGTCGGCATCCCAAATGGTGGTTTCTACCATCTTTATGTCTTCGTCGGCAGTCATAAATATAATCTGAACTTTGCACTGATAGCCGTTGCCCAATATAGCGGCGCGCTGCGTATGCCGTATGCGGGTGGCACGATCTGTAGCATTGTTCAGCACATCGAATTTTGGAAACGCCATTTTATGGATTATTTCCTTTTCTATCTGATCCGGGTTCTCTATTTGCTCTTCTATAGTCATAGCCTGCGTGTTTAAAGAGGTGCTAATTGAGAGCTTATATTACGAATTTATTTTATATATGTCAAAAATAATATGATTTTTTCACATTAAATTATTCTAATACAGTTAAGAATTCGAGTGTATCTATATCGTCGGCATATTGCCAAACCTGTGGTTTTTGCGCCGCACCCAGGTTTTCGCTGCCCGCCAGCCAACCTGCCGCCGAAACTACGCACTGGGTTTTTTCGCTTTGCTCTGCCAGGGTTTTTCTAAGCGAATCGAAATCGGTATAATGCTCATAAAACACAACCGAAATAGGCGAAACCATTTGCTCACTTTCTCTGATAAGCATAAAACCGTTGTCGAGATGCGGCTCGCGGTTAACCAGATAGATAGATTTATTGTAATCGTAATTGTTGCGGTATTTGTGGTGGTCCAGCACTTTTTCCCAGGGTTGCATGGCCTGAAACAGTGTAGTGAAATCGTACTCTTCGGGCACGTACAGTTTAGATACATTGCGGCAACCAAGGCCATAAAACCTGAAAATATCTTCGCCCAGAGCCACCAGTTCTTCTTCTTTCTCGAAGCCCGTTAGCACCGCCACCGAGTTGCGGTTTTTACGGATAATATGCGGCATGTTCCGGAAATAATATTCGAAGTAGCGCGAAGTATTATCCGACCCGGTAGCAATTACGGCATCAATATCCTTTAATTTGTCTACAAACTTTATGCGGTTGGTAAACTCTGGTTCTATTTCGGTAAGCTGTGTGGCGAGCCAGTTAATCAGGTAGGGGTCGGTGCTGCTAAGTTTTGCCACCAGTGTGTGCCCGGCAATTAAAACGGCCAGCATATCGTGAAAACCAACCGCCGGAATATTGCCTGCCATTACAACGCCCACTTTTTTGGGCTCTGCAGCCTGCGGTGTGTAGTTGCTCAACCAGTCAGAAAGGGCATCTTCGGTAAGCATGTGGGCAATTCCGGTAAGCGCGCTTTTTACGTTTGCAAAATCGAACCAGTTGTTTCGCGACCCGGCCTGAGCGGTTAGTAACTCTATGTCTTCGTCGGTGAGTTGGGCTATTCTGGCGCCTAATTTGGCAAAGGCAGCCTTGCGTTGGGTCAAATTCATAAAAACAATACGCTGTTAGCTTCGTAAATAAGTTGTCTGTTGAACATTTGGTTTCTACCTTTGTTCAACAATTGAACAGCAAAATTACTTATTAAAACATAGAGATTTCCGCCATGGCGATAATGATTACGGATGAGTGCATTAACTGCGGGGCTTGCGAGCCCGAATGTCCGAACACTGCAATTTACGAAGGTGGTGTGGAATGGACGTGGGGCGGTGGCACTACTCTGAAACAGGTCGAAATAGACGGAGGTGTGATCGTAGACGCTGAAGATACTCAACCACCTATTTCAGACGAATTTTACTACATTGTTTCTGACAAATGCACCGAGTGCGTGGGCTTTCACGAAGAACCCCAGTGCGCGGCTGTTTGCCCTGTAGATTGCTGCGTAGACGACCCCGACTACCGCGAAACCCAGGAAGAATTGTTTGCCAAAAAAGATTGGCTGCATGCCAGCTAAGGCCATTTTTTGGTGCATTACAACATAAAAAAGCCGCCTGTTCTTTGTAGAGCAGGCGGCTTTTTTGTTGCTGATTGTTGATTATGATTGTGATTGTTAATTGTCGCGGAGTTGAAAATCTGCTGCACGGTTTCTACTAGGTACTATCGTCCTCACGAAGGCAGGACCTTGCTACCCGGAACCACCCGGCTTAAAAAATCATCAACAACTAACAATTTGTAAAAAAAATTATTTACCGCTGCCGGCTACGCTTCTGGCGCAAAGATTTCCTTGTGCCTGCCGCAGGTAAAACGGCAGCAGAATTTTGTTCTTCGGACGGCACAATGAAATCCTTGCGCCATATTCTTCGATTTAAATTTGCCTCGGTATTTCCTTTCTTATTGTTGTAAATACCAGAAAAAGAAAGCTTAAAGATTCTGAGAGGTTAATTCTTTCCGTTCACAACCCCAAATTTATATCCAATACCTAAGGCGAGCACATAACGGAATTGCGTTGCCCTGCCGCTTGTGCCGTCGTTGCGTAAAACGGTAATATCCTCGTCGTAAATAAGGGTGGTGCTTATGTTGGTGGTAATGTAGCGGTTAACTTTAAAGGCCAGCAGGGTTTCCCAGTTCACGTCTATAGAAGTTGGTTTATCGTAGCTCGAGAATAAATTTACTCTAGTTTGCAGGTTTACGTTTTCCCAAATATCTTTCTGAAGCATAGTGTTTAGCGTGGCGCCAAATTCGGTACGCATATTTTCGCCTTTTTCTACTCCGTAAGCGCCCTGCGCCGATAAACTATCGTCTAAAACAAAGGTAAACTTAGAAGAAACAGGCGCTATAACAATATAAAACGACTCGCCGCGGCGGTACTCAAAACCCAGCGAAGTAGTTAAATATCCCGGCGCCATAAAATCGGAGATCTTAACCCGCGGAAGCTCCTGGTTGGTGGCCGAATCGAGCGGATAATTATACCCTTCGGTAAACTGGGTACGGAAATCGAGCAAGCCTACCAAACCAATCGGGCCAATTACATTTTTACGCGTGTATTTTCCCAGAAACATCAACCGGTCGTCAGATTTTCGCATCGGCGCATCGCTTTCGCCCTGGCGCTGCATACCATAGCCGGCTTCCAGAATGTTGGCCCAGGCATGCTTTTCTTTATTATAATGTGCCTGCAAATTTACCAGGCCCAGAAGCGAAAGCGTGTTTTGCCCGCCGGCTGCCCAGTTGCGTAACCCAATTTGCGAGAAATTTAGGGTTGTAGTGCCATTATAGCTCCACGATTTGGTTGTATCGGCAGGCACGGGAGTTTGCGCGTAAACCGCTGTGCTGATAAAAACCGATAAAAATAATGCAGGTACGAGTAGCTTTTTTAGCATGTAATAATATGTGTGGTTTAAATAGCTTACCAAATAAAGGAATAAAAAGTTACAGCTATATATATTTATAGCGGAATTGTTTCTGGAATGGTATCGCCGGGAGTGGCTGGAAGCATAATTAAGGCCACGGTATCGGGTTTCATCCGCATTTTTACAAGGTCACGAATCTTTTTTGTTTCCAGAAAAGCCTTTTCTTTTTCGGGTTTCCACCTTACCGTAACTTTAATCATAGAGTCGGGCTCGTTTAATTCTGCTGCCGGAAATGGGGTTTCGATATAAATTTCGGCTAACTCCGGAAACAACATTTGCAGCTCGTTTTTAAATTCGCCCACATGCCGCCGTGCACGCAAAGTATCTTCTAACTGGCGCTGTGCCGCCTGCGCTTCAAAAGTTTTTAGTAATGTTGAAGTAATATCAATAGTTACTTTTTGCAACTCTTCCGGCGGAATATCTAACTGAACAAATGCCAGGCGGTACTTATCCAGATTATTGGCCGGCAATAGTTTTTGGTATTTTTCTATTTCAGCCGATCTAATTCGTTTGCCAACGCTGTACACTTTTATCAGCGCTACAGAATCGTTGTCCTGAATATTCCACTTCAGAATTTCGTAATTATACTTGGCCAGATCGCTGATGATCAGCGTTTCGATCTTGGTTTTGTCGCGCAGGTTGGCATATACATTATACAAGAAATACACGCTCGGTACAGAAACCAGGAAAACGAATAGCGCCATGAGCCGGGTTACCTGTTTTTCCCTTTTCTCGTCGAGGTATTGTTTTACCTCAAAATTCAGGTACTTAACAATTATAAAAGTGGCCAGGCTAATAAAAACCGCGTTAATAAAAAACAGGTAAAAAGCGCCGAAAAACACTTTCCAATCGGCGGTAGCCAGGCCAAAGCCCGCCGTACAAAGCGGCGGCATTAGCGCGGTAGCAATGGCCACGCCCGGAATAGCGATAGATTTATCGGATCGGGAAATAGAAATAATACCCGCCATTCCGCCAAAAAACGCCACGCCTACATCTAAAAGCGTTGGGGTGGTTCGGGCCAGCAACTCGTTGGTTGGTTCGGCAAATGGGGAGATAAGAAAATAAAGGCAGCTTACGCCCAGCGCGGCAGCCGTGGCAATGCTCAGGTTGCGCAGCGATTGGGCCAGCATTTCGCGGTCGTTAATGCCGATAGAAAGCCCCACGCCCAGAATAGGCGACATGAGCGGCGAAATTAACATGGCCCCGATTATTACCGCCGCCGAGTTTACATCCAGCCCGATAGATGCCAGCATAGCCGAGCACATCAGCATCCAGGTGTTATTGCCCCGTACGGGTATGTTGTCGTAAATTTCCTTTATGGTGCCCTGCTCGTCGGTTTGCGGTAAAATATCGAAAACCTGACGAAAAATTACTCTTATTCTAGCCCAGATCATATAAGGTTTTATGTATTGCCGAAGAATAAATATGCTCCGGCGTAACCTGCAGAGGGCAAAAATACGTGCTTCAGACCGAAACCTCCGTTTTCGGAGAAATTTCTAATTTTATTAATAATGCCGGCTACGGCCACACGCATGAGTTAAAAAAGGGTAATTAGGCTGCAACGCCCCTTTATTTGCCCGTTACAGCCAAATAAACCCGGTGTAAGTGCTTTGATTTTTTTTCGGACGATAAAAATCTGAATACGGCAACAGGTTAAACGCGTTAAAATGGCCATAGCCCCCGGTTTTAGCCGTAGGAAAAGGAATTAAGCGTAGTTTTAATGGTTTTAACCATTTCCCTCGCTCGCATCTTGCGAGTGTGAGTTACAGCAGGCCTCTGGCCGTTTTATAACTTTATTAGCGGCAAGATGCCGCCCATAACCCACACTCGCAAGATGCGAGCGAGGGCGCAACAGGTTTATAATTAATGTGTTTTTTTACTTTTGGTACAGTAGTGGGTTAAAACCGTGGGCTTTGGATAAAAATTTACCATAATTATGTCTTATAAATTTGATGCGTTTACCTGATTACGGCAATGAGAATGGGCTAAAAAATAAAAATTAAACAGGCTCTTAGTTTCATTTGATTAATTTTGCTTTTTGCAAAAGAATATAAGCAGAATGGAAATTCCGAAAACATACTCGCCCGCCGAGATAGAAGATAAATGGTACCAGGCCTGGCTAGATAAAGGTTTCTTTAACTCAAAGCCTAATCCTAAAAAAGAGCCTTATACCGTAGTAATTCCGCCGCCAAACGTAACCGGAATTCTGCACATGGGCCACATGCTTAACAACACCATACAAGATGTGCTGGTGCGCCGCGCCCGCATGCAGGGCAAAGAAGCGTGCTGGGTGCCGGGCACCGACCATGCCTCTATCGCTACCGAAACAAAGGTGGTGCAATTGCTGAAAGAAAAGGGAATAGAGAAAAAAGACCTTACCCGCGAAGAATTCCTGAAGCATGCCTGGGATTGGAAAGAAAAATACGGCGGCATAATTCTGGAACAGCTAAAGAAAATGGGCGCCTCCTGCGACTGGAGCCGCACCCGTTTTACCATGGAAGAAAGCCTGTCGGAAGCTGTTTGCCAGGTATTTGTAGATCTGTACGAAAAAGGCCAGATATACCGCGGAGTGCGCATGGTAAACTGGGACCCTCAGGGATTAACTGCGCTATCCGACGAAGAAGTAAACTACAAGCAAACCAACTCCAGGCTTTATTACCTTAATTACGCCATAGAAGGAGCCAGCAACGAGTTTGTAACCATAGCCACTACGCGCCCCGAAACCATTCTTGCCGATGCCGCTATTTGCGTGCACCCCGAAGACGAGCGCTACAAACACCTGCACGGCAAAAAAGCGCTAATTCCGTTAATTAACCGCGCTATACCCATTATTCCGGACGAATACGTAGACCGCGAATTCGGAACAGGCTGCTTAAAAGTTACGCCCGCCCACGACCTGAACGACTACGAACTTGGCCTGAAACACAAACTGCCCGTAATAGATATCCTGAACGATAATGGCACGCTGAACGAAAAAGCGCAATTATATATAGGGCAAGACCGTTTTGCCGTGCGCAAGCAAATTGCTAAAGACCTGGAAGCCGCCGGGCAATTGGCAAAAGTAGAAGATTACCTGAGCAACGTTGGTTACAGCGAGCGAACCAATGCTGTTGTTGAGCCAAAACTATCGTTGCAGTGGTGGCTGAAGATGCAAAAAATGGCCCAACCAGCCCTGGAAAATGTGCTGAACGACCACATACAACTGCATCCGCCAAAGTTTAAGAACATGTACCGCTCGTGGATGGAAAACGTGCGCGACTGGTGCATTTCGCGGCAACTTTGGTGGGGCCATCGCATTCCGGCGTATTATGTAGAGAACGAAGTTTTTGTGGCCCGCTCTGCGGAAGCCGCCGCCGCGAAAGCCTCAGAAAAACTGGGCCGCAACGTTTCTGTTAATGAGTTGAAGCAGGACGACGACGTATTGGATACCTGGTTCTCGTCGTGGCTGTGGCCTATCTCGGTTTTCGATGGATTTAAAGACCCCGACAACGAAGATATTCTGTATTATTACCCAACCAACGACCTGGTAACGGCGCCCGAAATTTTGTTTTTCTGGGTTGCCCGCATGATAATGGCCGGTTACGAATACCGTGGTGAAGCGCCATTCCGGAACGTGTATTTAACCGGAATCGTGCGCGATGCCCAGGGCCGCAAAATGTCGAAATCGTTAGGCAACTCGCCCGATCTGCTGGAGCTGATGGAGAAATACGGAGCCGATGGCGTGCGCGTTGGGATGTTGTTCTCGTCGCCGGCCGGTAACGATCTTTTGTTCGACGAAAAACTGTGCGAGCAGGGCCGTAACTTCTCTAACAAAATCTGGAACGCGCTGCGTTTGGTAACCGGTTGGGAAATTAAAGACGAAGAAGAGCCGGGAAATAAGATCGCGATAGAGTGGTTCGAGTCTGCTTACAACCAGGCTTTACGGCAGATAGACGAGCATTTTACAAAATTCCGGATTTCTGATGCGCTAATGGTGGTGTACAAACTGGTGTGGGACGATTTCTGCTCCAGCTACCTCGAAATGATAAAACCCGCCTATCAGCAACCCATAGACCGCGCCACTTACGACAGCACCTTACAGTTTTTTGAGCAGCTTATCCGTTTGCTCCACCCGTTTATGCCTTTTATTACCGAAGAAATTTGGCATACCTTAAAAGAGCGCGGCGAAAAAGAATACCTGGTAGTAGACAAATGGCCAACGCACGGCCGCGCCAAAACCGATGTGCTGAATCAGATGCAGGTGGTGATGGATGCGGTGGTGGGCATCCGCGGGTTGCGTAACTCTAAAAACATAGCCCAAACCAAAGCGGTAGAGGTTGTAATTAAATCTGAAAAACCCGGCAACTATAACCAATACCTGCCCATTTTGAGCAAACTCGCCAACCTTAGCTCGGTAACCTTTAGCCACGAAACGCCCGAAGGCGCCAGCACCATATTGGCCGGGAAAGACGAATTTCATGTTAACCTGCAAGGGCAAATAGACCCGGAAGCAGAGCGCGAGCGTTTACAGAAAGAGCTGGAATACAACAAAGGCTTTTTGGCATCGGTAGAGAAAAAATTGCAGAACGAGCGCTTCGTAAGCGGCGCGCCCGAAGCCGTTCTGGCCAAAGAGCGCCAGAAACAAGCCGACGCAAAAGCGAAAATAGAAAGCCTGGAAAAGAGTTTGGCACTGTTAAAGTAATAATCTACAATAACCTGCTGGCATCGAAAACAGGCCCATCAGGATAGAAAAAAGAAAAGGCTTCTCAGTTTGGGAAGCCTTTTTTTACATCAGTAATTTATGAAT
>JAFADQ010000230.1 GCA_023424725.1 Bacteroidota bacterium | reverse complement strand
GCTTTTTTTTGTTTAGCGGGCTTTTTACTGAAAATGGCCTGAGTATGGCAACAAATTGATTATAAGCCTTTTAAATTAGTAAATTCTCTTCTTGGTTAAATCTTTTTACTAGCACTTTTTTAATATGTATGCTTTTGGCATTTGTGCGTGCTTAAATAGTTTGATGTAGAATAACAACCCTTGCAAATTAAGAATTGACCTATCTTTTTTAGGCTCTTTTGGCTGTGTTTTTGATGCCCTCAGGCATAAGAGTTTAACCTAATTTGCCCGAAACTCGTTTTAAGCTGTAGCGGCCAATTTTTGGGCCGGTACAGCTTAAAAAATACGAAATCATGACCAGTGCCAATACAGTTTCTACCGAAAAACAACAAAGCATTAATTTCTTCCAGAATTTACTTTTAGTAGCCATCGCCGATCGTTACCTCGATACAGCCGAATCTGACTTTTTGGTTCAGGTTGGCGACCAGATGGGGCTATCGGAAGAGGATGTGATCCATTTATCTGAAAACCCATCGGAACTGGAATTTGTGATCCCGAAAACCGCCGCCGACCGCGTAAACCAGCTGCGCGCGTTGGTGAGGATGATGCTACAGGACGGTGAAATAGAAAAACAAGAATACGACCTGTGCCTGCAATACGCCGACCGTGTTGGCTTTGATAAGCAAGTACTCGACGACCTTATACAGGATATGGATATGCAGCAAGGGTGATTTTTCTCTCCATCTTAAAGGTAGTACTTGCTTAAAACCTTTAAGAATAGCTCGGGTATAGTATAAAGAATAAATTAAATTATTATATGCCCCTTACGCCCGACGATAGAGAAAGTACATCGCATAAAACCAAATTAACACATACTGAGTTTGCCGGCAGAGTTGTAACCGCGGTTATAATTGCAGCAGTTGTTATTTTGCTGTTATGGCTTATTGGCAAGGCGCTGCAGATTTTTTTAGTGCTTTTTGCCGCTGTGTTGTTCGGGGTTTTTCTCAGCAATTTAAGTCAGTTATTGCACCGCTACGTTAAGTTGCCTTACACCTGGGCGCTTACGGTAGTGGTGCTTCTTTTTTTCGGGATACTTATTGGCGGCGCATTTCTGTTGGCGCCATCGCTGGTAGAGCAGGGGAAGCAACTGTCGCAAACCATACCAAAAGCGCTGCAAAACTTACAAAACCAACTACGGCAGTTGCCTTTTGGGCAACAGCTTTTAGAAGGCGCGCCCGCTCCCGAAGAACTTGCCAGCAACAGCAGCCAAATTGCTAAGCAGGTAATGGGCGCTTTTTCTACAACCCTCGGCGCCATTGCCAATATCTTTATTATTATAGTAATAGGTATTTACCTGGCCGCCAACCCGCACAGCATGGCCGAGGGAATTGTTAAACTGGTGCCAAAACCAAAAAGAGACCGCGCCCGCGAAGTACTCTATACATTAGGCATTACGCTTTGGGGCTGGCTAAAAGGCACGCTGCTGGCAATGTTGCTGGTGGGAATTGTAATTACAATTGGCCTTACTATAATTGGTGTTCCGTTGCCCCTGATTTTGGGCATCACAGCTGGTTTGTTTGAGTTTGTACCTAATATAGGCCCGTTTATTGCCGGAGCTCCCGCAGTTTTGCTGGGCTTAATGAGCGGCACCAGCAAAGCAATTTGGGTAATAGGTTTATTTGTGGCAGTGCAAAGCCTGGAAGGCTGGATACTTACGCCCATGCTACAGAAAAAAGTAATAGACCTGCCGCCGGTTTTAACCATCTCAGGCCAATTGCTGTTGGGTATGCTAACCGGCCTTATGGGATTAATACTGGCCGTACCACTAATGGGCGTACTAATGGTGCTGGTAAAAATGCTTTGTATAGAAGATGTGCTGGGCGACAAAGATATAGAGGTGAAAGGCGAAGAAAAAGCGAAAGAACTGATAGTTAAACACCAGCGCGAAGCAGAAAACGAACCTGAAAACTAAAACTATTTTGCAGCCGATGAGGGCAAAATCAACAACTTGTTATTAAACCTGCTATTTATGCTTTTTACAGCAAAACTCCGGTGGTCGGCGCCAACCAGAAAAAGTAACCGTTTGCCTTTGTTCGCCTCTATAGTTTGAATAATGTTGGCTGCTATTTTTTGATCTCTGGTGGCATAAAAACCGGGCAGCGCAGCATACTGGGTGTCGCGCAAAACAGAGTCGAGTTTAAGGTAATACAAGGTGTTAAGGCTATCGTAAATACCATTATTAATTTCGGCCAGGGTCGCGGTTAGCGCTATCCTGTTTTTTTGCGCTCTCAACGAATCGAGCACGTGTAGTTTTGCCGTTGTTGCCGGATCTGAATTTAGTTTTTGCTGAAGCTTTTTTACCTCGCTCTGTTGGGTCCAGTAGTTGTCCGGAATTTCAGAGCCTTCTACATCATCTCCCAGCCAATCTATTCCCACCACGTGCTTGTGCTTGTACCTGGCAATGGTTTCGTACATCTCGTAAGGGTAGTTTTTTTTCAGATACGAAAACGGCCTTCCTACATCTTCCGGCCTTATTTCTACGCCAATTACATCGGGTTTAAAACGGTCGATAAAAGCAAAAAGGCTGTCGTAAGTGTAATTTGGGTTTACTTTGTGCGCACCATGAATGGTGCTGATAACGGCCACCCGTGGTTTTTGCGTTTGGCAAGAACAAAAAATAACCAGTATAAAAACAAGAAGGGCAAAATTTTTTATCACGGTACACACTATCAACATACAAATAAAGGTACTACATCCGGCTTTTCGGTTCGGGTACACCTGTTTTTGCCGCCTGCAGGATTTTTGGCTGAGTGGTAGCTAAACGATGCGCGGTTTTGCAGATATGTATTCTGTTTGCCCCAACAAGTAAAGCAAATTTCGGCAATAGCTTACCTTCGTTCGATTTATTTCCTCACCATGAACAAACCCCACATCCTCCAACTCGCCGAAGCGTATGTAAAAGCCGAACTGCGGCACGACAGCAGCGGCCACGACTGGTGGCACATTTATCGCGTAACCTGCATGGCCCAAAAAATAGCCCGCCACGAACAAGCCGACGAATTTATCTGCCACCTTGCCGCCCTTTTGCACGACATCGCCGACGAAAAACTAAACCCAAGCAAGGAGGCCGGCCTGCAAAAAGTACATACCTGGTTAACCCAAAATAACGTGCACCAGCAGGCAACCGATCATGTTATTGAAATTATTTCCACCATGTCGTTCGGCAGCGGCGGCAACCAAATGCGCACCCTGGAAGGAAGAGTAGTACAAGACGCCGACCGCCTCGATGCCCTGGGCGCCATTGGCCTCGCGCGCACCTTTGCCTACTCCGGCTGGAAAGGCCAGCTTATGTACGACCCCGAAATTCCTGTGCGGTACAACATCAGCAAAGAAGAATACCGCAACGGTAAAAGCACCGCGCTCAACCACTTTCATGAAAAGTTGTATAAGCTGAAGGGTTTGATGAATACCGAATATGCGAAGCAAATCGCAGAAGAGCGGGAACGGTTTATGAAGGAGTTTGAGGAGAAGTTTATGGAAGAGTGGGGGGGAAGGCAGTAATACTCGCTCGCATCTTGCGAGTGTGGATTACTGTAGGCCTCTGGCCTATAATTCCAGTTCAGCAAGCCTTACGATAGTACATAATTGCGGCAAGATGCGCCTCAAACCCACACTCGCAAGATGCGAGCGAGGGAACTTGTAGTCGGTTTGGTTTTCTATTCGCTTTTTTTGCCTCCTGTATTCTTAGCATACCTTTTCCGGTAATCAACAGAATTGTGGTCTGAAACAGGAATAAAAAAAGAATTGGGCTTATTGAACGGGCTATCTTTATGGTCTATTATTTTTTCCTGGTACGCCGGTACAACCTTTCCTCGGTAATGCCTTACATCCATTTCCTTAACAGCGGCTAAATAAAAACCATTATCAATATAAAAATTCGATTCTGTGTTTTCGTTAAAGGCAACGGCCAGATAATTTCTGAAATAAAGTGGGGAATTATTTTCCGTGAATTGCTCAGAATAAACCTTTGTTTTCTTTTTGGGCAGGTCATTTCTCGGTACTTCGTTTTCCTGTGCCGATAAATTTAATTTGAAATTTTTATCAGGAATCAGGTAAAATTGCGACCGGTAATAGGTTGATTTTGGCGGAATAAACGTAACTCTTTCGGGCTTAACGGTAGACGAAACAGATGTGCTATACCCCTCAAAACCTGTTAATTCTGTTCGTATTAAGGGGCCGTTATAGTAGTAC
>JAFADQ010000229.1 GCA_023424725.1 Bacteroidota bacterium | reverse complement strand
TCGAGTTCCTGGGCCTGAAAGTCTTTTACTTTGCCGCTAACTTTGCCCGAAATCTCTACGGTTTCGTCGTAATCGCGAAGCTGCGGGGCAAACTGGGCTACATCTTTTGCCAGCACTTTGGAGTTAGAAAACCGGGCATTAAACGTAACACTGTCTATAAACTCGGTAAAATCGCCGAAACGGCTATAATCGAACCGTAAATAATTGCCCAGGTTGCTTTCGGCCACGCGCAGGTTCAGGTCCTGAAATTCCCAAAAAGTAGGAGCGTAGGTTATTTTGGCGTCCAGTTCGTGCACGGGCACCCCCGAATTTTTATCTGTAGCGCGCAGGTTAGAAATCCGCCCCGAAATGGTATCGGTCTCCAGATTTATTTCTGAAAGGTGCAGGTAAATGTTTTGCAGATTTAGGTGCGCGTAATCTACTCCAAAATCGGTGGCTGGTTTGTTTTCGTCGTCGTAAATAAAATGGCCTTTGTCTATTTCGAGCTCGTTAATACTGAACTGAAAGGTGCCGGGCTGCGTGGTATCTGTTTTTATAAGCTTAGAAAGCGACGAGATAAACGTGCTGAGGTTTAGAGAATCGGTGCCTGCATACTGCACCAGGCGCACGCGGGGCCCGGTAAGTTTAAGGCTGGCAACATCTATCTGGTTAGGCTTAAAGGTTAATTTAAACCGCTTCAGGTCTTGTTTGTCGGGTAAAAAAACAGAAAAAAGCTCTATTTCTGCGTCTACCCCGCCAATATAAAAAAGCTCTTCGCCCCGATGGTCCAGCACTTGCACGCGTTCCAGCAAAACGGTACTGAAAAATTCTATATCTACCTTACCTACAGTTATTTGATGCTCTAGGGTTTTAGAAAGAAATGAAGAGGCTTTTTTTACGGCCCAGGTTTGCACGGCGGGGTAGCGCAGCGAAATAACCACCGCGTTTACGAGCAAAAACACCAATACTACAATAACCAGAATTGCCTTTAAAAGCGCTTTTCCGATAACTTGCAGCTTATTTCTATTCTTTTCCAAATTTTATGGGTCCGACCATACTGGCCATCGAAACTTCCTGCGACGAAACCGCTGCCGCTGTAATACGTGGCGGCAACATTCTTGCCAACATAGTAGCCACACAAGCAGTTCATCAGAAGTACGGCGGTGTGGTTCCCGAGTTGGCTTCGCGCGCGCATCAGCAAAACGTGGTGCCGGTGGTTACGGAAGCATTATCTGTTGCAAAAGTAACAAAAACTAAGCTCGATGCAGTAGCCTTTACGCAAGGCCCCGGATTATTAGGCGCGCTGTTGGTGGGCTCGTCTTTCGCCAAGTCGCTGGCGCTGTCGTTAAATGTGCCTTTAATTGCCGTAGACCACATGCAGGCGCATATTCTGGCGCATTTTATAGAAGAGCCGCGGCCGCCTTTTCCGTTTTTATGTTTAACGGTAAGCGGCGGGCATACTCAAATTGTGCGCATAAATTCGCCGCTCGATATGGAAGTTTTGGGCACCACCACCGACGATGCCGTGGGCGAAGCCTTCGATAAAGGAGCTAAAATACTTGGCTTGCCTTACCCCGGCGGGCCCTTGCTGGATAAACTGGCCGCAAAAGGCAATCCCGACAGGTTTTCTTTTTCTATGACAAACATGCCCGATTACAATTTTTCTTTCAGTGGCATTAAAACGTCGTTTCTTAATTTTATCAGAAATAACGAGCAGAAAAACCCAAAATTTGTAGAAGAAAACCTGCACGACCTCTGCGCCAGCCTGCAGCGCCATTTAATTGATATGCTGTTGCAAAAACTCGAGCTCGCTTCGCGCGAAACCGGCATTACCCACATCGCGATTGCCGGCGGCGTATCGGCAAACTCGCGCCTGCGCTGGAAAATGGAGCGCCAGGTAACAAAACTGGGCTGGCGTGTGTATATTCCGGCTTTTCAGTATTGCACCGATAATGCCGGAATGGTGGCCATGGCAGCGCATTTTATGTATACCGAAGGTAAATTCGCGAAGCAGGAAATAAGCCCCGACCCGAGGCTGAAGTTTGGGGTGTGAGCAAGGTTTAACAGATTTTTGGCTAAAAACAAAGATGCTTTTAGCCGCTGCTGCCCTGTTTTTTGGCTTTCGCAGCTTTTATTGTTGAGTGAAAAATGAGCAAACGGTGCTGGCGGGCTTTAATTTAAAATGTGGGTTAGTTATTTCCGCAGGCCATCAGGCTATATCGGTTTTACTAAAAACATGTTTAACCTGCGAGCATCAAAAACAAGGGCATTACAAAGTAAATTTACATGAAAGATAATTTCAGGAAAGGCGATATTAGAAAGCATTATTACACCGTTACCGATGCCGATGTAGCCCGGTTCGGGAGCGGCGTAGTGCATCAGGTTTGCTCTACCTTTGTGCTTGCCCGCGAAATGGAATGGGCCGGCCGCCTGTTTGTGCTAGACATGAAAGAAGCCGGCGAAGAAGGAATAGGCACCATGGTGCACATAGAGCATGTGGCCCCGGCGTTACCCGGCGATACCCTGTTTTTTGAGGCCCGCAGCCTTAGCCTGGAGGGAAACAACTTACTTTGCGAAATAGAAGTAACAACAGGAGGGAGGCTGATTGCAAAAGGATCTACCGGGCAAAAAATCGTTAATAAACAGAAAATAGACAGGCTGATAGAAAAATTAAAACAAGATAAAATCTAAAACCAATACTTTAAATGTAATAGCATAACCGGGTAATATAACTATGGTTATGAAAAAATACTTATAACATTTTAATGGCGAACCAAAAAGACAGACTCCAGAAACAGGTAGATATCCGTAACCGGAAAGCGGGCTTCGAATATCATTTTCTTATTAAATATACTGCCGGCATTATGCTTACCGGCACCGAAATTAAATCAATAAGAGAAGGAAAAGTAAACATTTCGGATGCGTATTGCGCTTTTTTTCGCGACGAATTGTTTATCCTCAACATGCATATTTCGCAGTATACCGAGGGCACCCATTACAACCACGAACCCTTGCGCCAACGAAAATTGCTGTTACAGAAAAGAGAAC
>JAFADQ010000193.1 GCA_023424725.1 Bacteroidota bacterium | reverse complement strand
AATCATTGGTGTCAGATTTGCGAGATGAGGCTAAGCAATTAAATTCTGAGAAACTAAATGAAAAAATCGATCAGTTGGAAAATTATTACAAAAGACCAAGTGATCCAATATTATTAATGGCTAAACTTATTCGAGAAAAGCCTCATGTTATGTTATTTACAGTACTTATTTATATAGTGGTTATATTGTTGTTTTTATTTCTTAAGGAAGAAAATATTTAGGCATAGTTATTTTACACAAAAAAGCATTTTGTGGCAATTCCCGAATTAATTAGATATAAAAACAAATTGAATCCTAATCTTCAATTATCCTCCGTTTGCTAAATTAATCATAACAGGTTATTTACCACAACTATAATTTAATACAAGGATAAGAACATGCCCACTTTGCAAAAAATTGTCAACAAAACGATCTGTCAACCCACCATGCCAAAACTCATCGCCGCCATCAACACAACACTCGACGGGGTTTGCGACCATACCGCAGGAGTGCCCGATGAAGAAATACATCAATAGTACATCGGCCTGTTAGCTTCCGCCGGTACCATTCTGTACGGCCGCAAAACGTATGAGCTGATGCAATTCTGGCAAACCCTGCTCACAAATCCTTCCGGCAAAAAATCGATGGACGAATTGCGCTGGCGATAGACAGAATCCCAAAAATCGTCTTTTCGCATACCCTTACTACTACCGGCTGGGCCAGCGCTACCTTAGCAACGCAACCTCTCGAAGAAGCAGTTCGGGCACTTAAACAACAAGCCGGCAAAGATATTTTGGTGGGTAGCCGCAGCTTAATTATCCAACTCCTGAAACTGAATCTGGTAGATGAACTGCAGCTTTGCATTCACCCGGTTATTGCCGGAGGCGGCTTGCCTTTGTTTGAAGATATACACAACCGGACAATTCTAAAACTCACAAATATCAAAACCTTTGGTGGCGGTGCGGTAACGCTTTATTATGAGCCGGTTGTCTGAACCTTTGATTGAAGCTGATTTGATTGATTAAGTATGATTGTTACTGCCTTTGCTTGAGGTAGATTTTATGATGAACCTTAAAATTGGAAGGTATATTTGAAGTTGATTTGATTGATGAAATATGATTAAAAAGGAATACAAATATTCTGATATTACGGCTAAAATAATAGGTTGCGCGATGGAGGTGCATAAGATTTTGGGAAATGGCTTTCAGGAGGTTGTATACCAACGGGCGCTGGCCAAGGAATTGAGTTTACAGGGAGTAGCTTTTGCCCGCGAATATGAATTGCCGATCTTTTACAAAGAAGAGCAGGTTGGCACCAGAAGGGTCGATTTTCTAATTGAGGGCGTTATTTCGGTAGAGTTAAAAGCGCTCACCAAATTAGAAGATGTGCATCTGGCCCAGGCAATTAATTATCTGGAAGCTTATAATTTGGAGATTGGTATGCTCTTCAACTTCGGCGCTAAAAGCCTAGAATTCCGCCGCCTGATCAATCCCAAATTCAATCAGCAAAACCAAATCAATCATAATCATTAGTCTGCGGACACCGAAGGTGCAAATAAATCATCTATCAAAAACCAATCAACTCAATCCCTAAAATCAGCTACAATCAAAGGTTCAGACAAAATGCACCCCGATAACTTAGCCAAACAAGTTGCTTTCATAAAAGAGATCGACAAACTAAAATACATCCAGCGCAAAACCAAACTACTAAACAGCGACCGGCCCGAAAACGACGCCGAACACAGCTGGCATCTGGCCATGATGACGCTGGTGTTGGCCGAACATGCCGATAAACCTATAGATGTGCTGAAGGTGCTGAAAATGGTGCTGATACACGACATTGTAGAAATAGATGCCGGCGACACCTTTATTTACGACGCCGCAAAAAACCATACCAACACCGACGAAGAACTGCTGGCCGCCAAACGCATTTTCGGCTTGTTGCCCGACGAGCAGGCGCAGGAATTTATCGTCATCTGGCAGGAATTTGAACATGGCCAAACCGACGAAGCGAAGTTTGCCCGTGCCATGGACCGGTTCGAGCCCTTGCTGCAAAACACCTCCAACAACGGCGGTACCTGGGCCGAATTTAACGTGCCCTACCAAAAAGTGTACGACAAGAAAAAGGCAATTAAAGAAGGCTCAGAAACGATCTGGAATTACGCCGAAAACCTGATTAATGAAAGCGTGGAGAAGGGGATATTGAAGAAGTAATCTGACCCTTTGATTTGCGCTGATTTGATTGATGGGTTATGATTAAAAAGAATTTAAATATTATAGGGTTACGGCTAAAATTATTGGATGCGCTATGGAAAACTAAAGCAACCACCAATGATGCTCCATAAATCAAATCAGCTATAATCAAAGGTTCAGACCATCATCCTACGCTGCTGCAAAAATCCCCACCAGTAAGGCAACCACAACGGCTGGCAAAATAACACCCAGTTTCCAGGCGCGG
Organism: Bacteroidota bacterium; assembly: GCA_023424725.1. GTDB lineage: Bacteria > Bacteroidota > Bacteroidia > Cytophagales > Hymenobacteraceae > JAFADQ01. Next base: position 6,163 of record JAFADQ010000193.1, on the reverse strand, counting down.
TTAGCTTTGCGCATTTCCATGTATTCCAGCACCACCAGCGAAAATTTTATAAAGCCCATGGCCATAATGGCTGCTACGGCAAACCACGCGCCGCCAAGGCTGTTGGCAGCGGCGTATGCGCTTAAAATGGTGAGGGCGATCAGGAAGATATAAACGATAAATAATCTTTTCATTTTAAGAGGGAATTAAGTTGAATAAACGGCTTTAAAACACCAGATACAGCGCCGGGAAAAGCAATAGCCAGATCAGGTCGCACATGTGCCAGAAAGCCGCGCCGGCCTCTATATCTTCTATAGCCACCTGGTTGCGGTTGCGCAAAACAGGCACCAGCAAAATGCCCAGAATTACCAGCCCTACAATAACATGAATGAGGTGGAAACCGGTTAAAAGCCAGTAAAAAGTAAAGAACATATTTTCATCCAACCCAATGCCGAGGCTGATCTTATCGGCGTATTCGAACCACTTGATTACGATAAACGCCGTGCCGGTTAGCATAGTAGCCAGCATGTAATTAATGCCGCCTTGTATGTGATTTCGTTTAAAATAATACACCGCCGAGGCCATGAAAAACCCACTCGTAAGCAGCACCATGGTGTTTATGCCGCCCAGCGTAGTGTTTAACAGGGCGCTCGATTTGGCGAAAAGCTCCGGCTCCTGCACCCTGTAATATACCAGGCCCACCAAAGATAGCCCGAAGGTAAATACCTCCAGCAGAATCAGGATCCAGATAAGTAAACCGCCCGGAGGGGTGGCTACGGCTTTGTAATTTATGGTTTGTGGTGTAATGTCTATTGTTGCTTGCATGGTGATTGTGTTTTTTGTTTCTGGTACCTGTGTTTTTGCCCATCGCAGGTTTGGTTTCCATCATAGCCCACGGTTTTAACCGTGGGTTGATGGGAAATAACCGGACCTCAACCGTTTTAACGGTTTTCTTATGATTACCAAAGCTCGTAAATGGTTAAAACCATTAAATTCCCTCCTTACTCGCTTTTCCCACGGTTAAAACCGTGGGCTATGGTTAAAATTTATTTTGCCACGGCGGCGCGGTTTCACTTCTTTACCGGTTTTTAATCTTCGTATACAACTTTACCAGCGAATGAATCAAATCATCTGGTTTCGATAAAATCTGGTAATGGTTTTGGCCGAACATCTGGGGCAGGTAATACTTCGCTTCCGATTCTATGGCAACGGCATAAGAGTTTATGTTTTTGAGGTTGAATTCTTTTAGCGCCTGCTTTACGTCCTGCACGCCGTATTTTCCTTCGTAGCGGTCGTAGTCGTTGGGTTTGCCATCGCTGAGTAATATTACCCACTTGTTTTTGCTGTCGCGGGTTTGCATCCTGTTGCCTGCATGCCGTAAGGCGGTGCCGATGCGGGTATAACCACTTGGCGAAATTGCGCCCACTTTGTTGCGTGCCTGGCTCCATTTCTCGTCAAAATCTTTAATGGTGATGTAGCTGGAGTGGTTGCGGGTTTTAGAGTAAAAGCCATCTATGCAGAAATCGATGTTGAACTCGTTCAGGATTTCGCCGAAAAGGATCGATACTTCTTTTTCCACGTCAAGCACTTTGCGGTTGTTCACGTAGCTGTCGCTGCTAAGGCTAAGGTCCAGCAAGATCATTAAAGAGAGGTCTTTTTCTTTTTTCCGGCTATCGATGTAAATGTTTTCGTCGGGAGTTTTGCCGGCATAAATGTCTGTGTAGAAATCTACCACGGCGTCGAGGTCGAAATTGGCGCCGTTAGAGAGTCTGCGCTGCTGCCGGGCCTTGTTGTTAATAGAGGCCACCATTTTCCGGAGCGAATTGAGTACGCTTTGGTTTTTGCGAATGGTGTTCTGGTAATAACTGCAGTCGTTTTCCTGCTGAAAATCGGGGAACAGCTTGCAGAAATCTTTTTTGTAGCTGTTGGTTTTGTAATCCCACTCGTCGTAGGCAATATAATAGGCTTTGCTGTCCAGCCCGGCGCTTTCCGACACGGTGGTTTGCTCTACAAAATCGGCCTGATAAACAGAATGCACCGGCTCGTCTACCCGCACGGTTTGCCGCATGCTTAGCTCTTCCAGCGCATCCTGGTGGTCTTCCAGCTCATCAGATCCGTCGAAATCGCGCCAGTCGCCGTCGTGCTCCTCGGCGGTTTCTACCTTCTCGAAGTTGTGCAGCAGCACGTAATCTTCCTGTTGTTTTTTGTCGATGATCAGGCTTTTAATTTCCTCAACGGCGCGGGCTTTCAGCAAGGTAGCTTCTTTATCGGCCGGCGAAAAAACCTTCTCGTCAAAGTTTTTCAGCAACTCGTTTTCCGATACGGCCTGGTGCATCATCCATTTGCCGTAGAGCATGCTAAAATCGGGTTCCTGGCCTTCGGGCGATTTGGCCGCAAAGTGGGCATAAAATGAGTCGTGCAGCTTCTCTACCGAAGGAAACTGTTCGTACAGGGCGGGTAAAATTTCAGCGGTGCTTTGCAGGGCCATTTTGCGCGATAATGTAAGATCGTCTTCGGGGTAAGTCCAGTTAATGTTTTTCTCTTGCTGCACGCTCAGGTAAAGCACCCGGAAGAAATAGAATGAGAGGTTTTCTTCCGGTGTTGGCAGCTCCGAAAAGGTAATAGGCAGAAAGAAATTATTGCCTTTGTAGCCGCCTTCTGCCTCGGCCGGAAAAATCTCTATGGCCTGCCCGGTAATGGCACGCGCCAGCAACGTAAGGCGGGGCTTAATATCGGCCAGGGCCACTTTCTGCGGAAGGCTATCGCGCTCCCGGTCTTTCTTCTTTTTCAGGTACTTGGCTACTTTACCAAAAACCCATTCATCCAGGTCAAGTCCCATGATTTTTTTGTGTTAATTGTTATCGGCCGGCATTTCAGACGTACACAATGGTGATTTTTCATTTGAAGCTGTAGAAGGCAAAAATCACTTCATCATAACTAAAATCCTTCTTCGCCCGCCCACGTCAGTGTCTTCACTGACGTGCTACAATTGCCTGTTTTCTGTTCATTATTTTCAGTTGTGCTACAAACATGTCACTCCGCTGGAGTTAAAAGATTCTGGTCTTTGCTTTTGGCTACGTAGTACGTCAGTGAGGACACTGACGTGGGCGAACGGTGGTATTTAAGCTCCTTTATGTATGCTGCAAAGGGCAAAAAACAGTGTATCAGGCTCCAAAATCCCAGTTTTGGCATTTCATAGCCCAAGGTTTTAACCGTGGGTAAAAATTGAAATTCAGATCCCTCAACCGTTTTAACGGTTTCTCTTTGTGGGCTTTATTCGGGAAATGGTTAAAACCATTTAATTCCCACTAACTCATTTTTACCCACGGTTAAAACCGTGGGCTAGGGGTCCTGCCTTTATCTGAGGAATACGGTTTGTCTTCCCGCCACTAATTTCAAATCATCAAATCGCACAGATCCTTCAGCGAGGTGGTGATCTGCTCGTCGTCGGTTAGCGGTTCTACCACGGCTACGTGCATGCTTTGGCGTTTGGGCAGGCCGCTGTTCATTAAAACAGAGGCATCTACCAACAATCTGGTCGATACGGTTTCGGCGAGGCCCAACTCTGTAAGGTTGCGTATTTTGTTGCCGATGGCCACTATCTTTTTGGCGTTGCCGTGGTCTATTCCGCTTTCTTTTTCCAGAATGAGGGTTTCCATTACGGCATCGGGGTAATTGAACGACAGCGCGATAAACCTTTGCCGTGTAGATGGTTTCAGCTCTTTAAAACCTTTCTGGTAGCCGGGGTTAAACGATGCTACGAGCATAAAACCTGGCTCTGCTTTTACGGTTTCGCCCAGTTTATCTATAAAGAGTTCGCGGCGGTGGTCAGTAAGCGAGTGAATAGCCACCACCACATCGGGGCGGGCTTCAGCCAGCTCATCCAGGTACAAAATGGCGCCTTCTTTTACAGCAGTTGTCATGGGCCCGTCTACCCAAACGGTTTCGGCGCCTTTAATAATGTAGCGGCCAATAAGGTCGGTGGCTGATGTTTCTTCGTGGCAACTGATCGTGATTAATTTCTGACCCAGCTTCCGGGCCATGTACTCTACGAAACGGGATTTGCCGCAGCCGGTTGGGCCTTTTAAAAGCAGAGGTAATTTATTTCGCCAGGCGTGTTCAAACACCTCGGCCTCGTTATTTATTTCCTGATAAAATGGTAAAGTTTCCATCTTTTTGATTTTTAAATGTTGGTTGAATAAAACCTCATCCCCCGGCCCCTTCTCCAAAAGAGAAGGGGAGGAAATGGAGCTTCGCAGGCTTGTTTTTGCCCCTCTCTGCCTTGCTGGCATCTCTCGCGGTGGGAGAGAGGTGTTCGTAACTTCGGTTAAGGACCTGCAAAAGTTTAAAAGCAGCCTGCCGTTTCTTCCTTTCTCCCTTTGGGAGAAATGCCCGAAGGGCAATGAGGAGATTAAACAATTTGCGAAGCTCCGCTTAAGCCCCTCTCCTGTGGAGAGGGGTTTGGGGTGAGGTCTTAATTCGTTACCAGATCTTTCGCAAGCGGCTTCAGATCTACCGGAACGCCATGAAGCGGAGGATCGATCATGTTCTTTCCTGATTTTTCCAGCGCCTCATCTGTAGGGCGGCCGAATTTTATGAATTCGTAGATGTAAATGCCTATGCCTGTCGCGAACATAGAGGCGCACACCAGCATTACCGCGAAGTGAACCACTACTTCCTGCTGCACTTCCATAAAGTCCATTTTCAGCTTTCTTTCCAGGTACACCTGCACAACTCCGGCAACGCCCATAGCGGTTACCATACCCAGCATGCCTATGTTAGAAAGCCAGAAAGCTAGGTGGCCTGAATTGTTGTTGTAGCGTTTGCGGCCGGTCATGTTTGGCATGCTGTAGCTTATTATGGCTAGTACGATCATGGCGTAAGCTCCCCAGAAAGCGTAGTGCCCGTGCATGGCGGTAACCAAAGTACCGTGCGTGTAGATGTTGGTTTGCGGCAATGTGTGCGCGAACCCTAATAAACCGGCTCCAATAAACGACACGATAGAGGCTCCGATGGTCCAGAAAAGGGCGATTTTGTTCGGGTGGTTTTTCTCGCCTTTTTTGTACATATACAGCGCGAACAAGGCCATTGCCAGAAACGCCAGTGGCTCCAGCGCAGAGAAAATGCCGCCAACTACCAGCCAGATCTTATTCACACCTATATAGTAGTAGTGGTGGCCGGTACCCAGAATACCCGACAAGAAAGTTAAGCCTACAATTACGTACAGCCATTTCTCTATCACCTCTCTATCAACACCTGTTAATTTAATTAGTAAAAAGGCCAGGATACCGCCCATAATCAGTTCCCAAACGCCTTCTACCCAAAGATGCACAACCCACCAGCGGAAAAACGAATCGGTTACCTGGCTATCGAACCAGATCATACCGGGCAGGTAGAGCAACGCCGCGAACAACAAACCCATAGTAAGCACCATTGAGGTAGTGGTTTTTCGCTTGCCTTTATATAAAGTACCGATTATCAGCCCAAGAAAGAGCAGCACATTTACAACCACGAGGTAATCTAACTCTCTTGGGATCTCCAGAAATTTACGTCCTTCCCAAATGTTGAAGTGGTACCCTGTAATGGCCAAAACACCTACCACCGCGAGGGAAATTAATTGTACATAGGCCCATTTTACACTTATGAGTTCGCGTTGCGCTTCTTCGGGAATAATGTAGTAGGCAGCGCCCATAAAACCACTTAGCAGCCACACTACCAGTAGGTTGGTGTGCACGGCGCGGGCGGTATTAAACGGAATAAAGTCGTGGAAAACATCGAAACCGATGCGTGCGAAGCCCATAATAAAGCCATACACGATTTGCAGGGTAAACAGCAGCATACACAGCGCGAAAAACCAGTAGGCTACCTTTTGCGATTTATATTTCATTGCAGTATAATTTATGTGTGGAAATCGCTTTTATTGTTTAGCAGACAGCTTTTGCTGACGTTCTTTTGCCAGCGGAGACACCATGTGGTCGAAGCCGTTCAGGTCTAAAGCGCCAATCCATTTAAAGTATTCTATCATGGCTTCGGCTTCTTCGTTTGTCATTTTATAGGCTACCATTTTGCGGCCGTTGGGCGCCCAGGGCACCGGCGAGGTAAGGATTGCCTTAATAATGGGCTCGCCTTTGCGCTCTACTACTTTGGTGAGTTCGGGGGCGTAATAGCCGCCTTCGCCCATAAT
>JAFADQ010000049.1 GCA_023424725.1 Bacteroidota bacterium | reverse complement strand
GCTGTTCTGGTTCTGGTCGAAGTTATGCCGGCTCCGGTAGTAATCAGAATTAAAGAACTCGTTTTCGTAATTTTCTCGCATATTGATGGTTAATTTTAAGTGTTACAAAGGTTAGATCTTGTTCGGGTTTTTTATTACGATGGGTTTATCATCTGGTTTTGTATACAATCTTATCACCAGCATCTAATTTATTTCCTCAAATTATTCTCCGTAAAAACCCATAGCTGTAATTTGCTAAGTATATAACGGTGCTTTGCAGATTTGAGTTAAAGCATGTTTAAGTTTAATTTTAACTACTTATATTCGCTTGTTGATTTTCCATCTTTTATGAAACAGATTAAATACTATTTTTCTCTAATTTTTATATTAGGTTGGATTAATGCCCTGGGCCAGCATTCTCCTGTAAGCGCAGGGCTTTCGGCCGGTCTGCAAAATCAACTCGACCAGCAATTGGCAGACCGCAGCCTGAAAGGCGCCGCAGTTAGCATTATTTATCCCGACAACTCTATTTGGCATGGCAGCTCGGGCGTGTCGCATGGTATGGTTCCTATTGATAACAGCATGGTTTTTGGCATCGGCAGCATTACCAAAACCCTGGTAGCGGCAACGGTGCTTTTACTGCAGGAAGACGGCCTTTTATCGGTTACAGATTCGTTGCACCAGTGGTTGCCTGCGTACCCTAACATAAGCCCTAACATTACTATAACACAACTGTTGCAGCACCGTAGCGGTTTGTATAATTACACCACTAACACGGTTTGGGGCAATGCTGTTAATTCAGATTTTTCTGCTTCCTGGACAGCAGATTCGGTGCTTATGCATTACATAAACGCGCCGCTGGCTGCACCTGGTGCCACATTTGGCTATAGCAACACAAACTACCTATTGCTGGGCCGGATTATAGAAGAAGCTACCGACTCTACCTGGCTGCAAGTGCTGCGGCACCGGATTTTAGTGCCACACCAGCTTAACAGTATTTATGCCGAAGGCCTGGAAACACGTACCGGAACATTTGCCCACAACTGGCAGGTGCTTTCGGCCACCAATATGGTAGATCTGGAAACTGCACTGCCATCGCAAAAGGCTATTTTCACCTCTGCCGACGCAGCCGGAATGCTGGCCTCAAATTCTTACGACCTGGCCCGCTTTGCCGAGCTTTTATTTGAAGGTGAAATACTGGAACAAGCTTCTTTAAACCAACTAATACAATTTGCTCCTATTCCAGGGTCGCTTTATACCGGATATGGATATGGCATAATGCGAATTAATTACCAGGGCAAGCAGATTTACGGGCACGGCGGCAACATTCCGGGTTTCTCGGCCATGCTGCTGCATTCGCCTGTAAGCGGCATTTCGGTTAGTGTATTAATTAATCAGGACGACGACGCCGTGCACCTTGGTTTGGCTATGCTTAACGCAGCTCAGAATTTACTAATTTCTGCAACAGAAAATATTCCTGCTTCTGATTTTAACTTAATTTGCTACCCCAACCCTAACCGCGGAAATGGTACAGTTAAGTTTACTTTGCCACAACCTGGCAGCGCGCAGCTTACAATAGAAGATGCACTTGGCAGAGAGGTGAAAATGCTAACCAGCGGTAACTTTAGTGCCGGACAAAACAGCGTTCCGGTTTCGTTAAATAACCTTCAGGCCGGGTTATATTTCTGCAAACTAAAAACCGAAACCGGTGTGGCGATTTACAGGTTAATAATTGAATAAAAGCAGACGTTAAAAAATTACTTCGGCAAGAATATTTAGCCTGTAACACCCATTTTTTTGGGCCTTACAGGCTAATTATATTACAGCATTTGCAAGGATAATGATATTAATTACACGGCTGTTTACAGTGCTTGGCGGCACGCTTGCACGCCCCAAAACAATAAATGAAGCCCGGCGAAAGATAAGGCAATGAAAAATACCGAATTTTATTCAAGCTCTATTGCTTACGTTTACCTTTTAGCAACAGATTGCCGGGCTGTGGGCACCGTTATTGGGGGCAACCTAAACCAACGGTAACCATAAGGCTCCAGTTTTACATTTCCTTTATCTGGCAAATCATAAAAAGAATCGCTGAAAAGTTCAGAAATTCCATCCTGGTTTAACTCTTTCAGTTTAACTTCTTTTGCCTCGTTGCTTAAGTTATGTACTATTAATAACTGCGATGTAAGAGAACAGGTATGTGCTAAAATTCCTTTATCCCTGATATTTAATACTGCGCAATTGCCGTGGCATATTTCGGGTAATTGCCTGCGCAAACCAATAAGGCGGGTCATCCAGTTAAGTAAAGAATCTGGCTGGCGGCGCTGGTTTTCTACATTTATTTTTTTATAAGAAAATGGTCCGGTGCTAATTACCGGCTTGGCTAGTTTTACATTTTTTACTACAGAAAAGCCGGCGTTATCTGTATCAGACCATTGCATGCTGGTGCGCACACTTTCGCGCCCTTTTCTGGATAAGTCTTCTCCCATTCCTATTTCGGCGCCGTATTGAATTAAAGGCGTGCCAGGCATAGAAAAAAGCAAACTGTAAGCTAATTGCATCCTCTTTAAATCGCCGTCTAACATGGGCGCCAGGCGCCGCCTGATGCCACGCCCCAGGTAGCGCATTGTTTCTTCGGGAGCGAATGCTTCAAAAACTTCGTTTCGTTCTTTCGCTGTTAAACCCTCCAGATTAAGCTCGTCGTGGTGCCTCAAAAAATTAAGCCATTGCGACGAGAAAGACTTTTCGGGCAGCTTTTCCAGCCCTTCCTTAATAGGGTTTGCTTCGCTCCTGGCAAAAGCCAGAAAAAGCCGTTCGTTCAGCAAAAAACTAAACATCATGTGCATCCGCGAATCGCCTTTAAAAAACTTGCCTACAATGGTGCGCGAACCGGTAGCTTCTGCCAGCAAAATAGCACCATGGCTATGCGAATGAATAAATGTGCGCATGTCTTCTACCAGATCGTAGAATTCGTCTTTGCCATTGTTTTCGTGATTTTGAACCAGAATATGAGCTGCATCTACCCGAAAGCCCGAAACACCCAAGGCAAGCCAGAACTGCATAATATGGTGTATTTCTTTCCGCACGGCCGGGTTAGATATATTCAGGTCGGGCTGGTGCGAATAAAATCTGTGCAGAAAATACTCTTTGGCAACTTCGTCGTATTCCCAAATATCTTCGTTTCCGCCTTTCAGTATTGGTTCTGCGTGTGGTTTCCCGGGTTTTGTTTTCCGCCAGATATAATAATCGCGGTATTCTGAGTTTGGGTCTTTGCGCGCCGCCTGAAACCAGGGGTGCTGGCTTGATGTGTGGTTTACTACCAGGTCTATAACTACGCGAATGCCTCTTTCTTTAGATTCTTGAATAAATGCCGCGAAATCGCCCAGCGAGCCAAGGCGTTCGTCAACGTTGTAATAATCAGACACATCGTACCCGTTATCAAGGTTTGGCGTGGGGTAAAAAGGCAGCAGCCAGATACAAGTAATGCCTAATGTGCTAATATAATCGAGGCGGGAAATAAGACCCTGAAAATCGCCGATTCCGTCGTTGTTGCTATCCTGAAAAGTTTCAACATCCAGTGCATAAAAAACACCGCGCTTATACCATAAATCGTTTTCTTTCATGCAAATGTAATTGGGCCAGATAACCGGTAAATTCAGGACAATACAGCAACTATAAAAATGAATATAAATGTTGGAGTTGTACGGCCCAGGGTAGTGCAAAGGTTATAATGGCGCAAGGCAATTAGCCCGGTATTAATATGCCCGGTAACAAACAGCCTCTAAAATTTAAGTAAAACCCAGCTTTTAGAAAGCGTTTAACCTGGCAACTAAATTCAGAATTATTACAAGAAAGAGCGATTAATATAAGACCATTCTTAAATTTTAGTTTTCTATCTCCAAATCATCGCTTTCAGAACCTGATTTCACATGTTTTTTTGCTCGTAACTCTGCTATGAGCGGCAAAAAAATATTCATCAGAACCAGATTGCCGCGCTACCGCTCGCAACGACATGAAGCAATAATTTTCGACTTCGAAAAGAAAACTTAAATATGGTCTAATTTTAAATATTAACCTGGTACTGAAGTATCAGCGCGTTTTTTCTACCGCCTTTATTAATTACACCGTCTGAGTTTTCCGAAAAAACGGGCCTGTTCTGATAATTTAAAGTAAGCTTGGCATTGTTTCCGTTTATTAGCCAATTAGCGCCAATATCGTATAAGGTGGCGGCATTTCCTGTTCCAAGCCGGTCGAAATCGCTTCGGGTATATGCTAAATATGGTTGAAGCTGGCCGTTAGTTTCGCCAAGTATTTTTCGGGGCAACAAATAACCTACCTGGGCATATTGTATAGTTCCGGTGCCAAACATGGGCACGGCGTTTCCGAAAGTGGCTCCGGCACTGCTTACAGAATTGGCGGCTGCACTACCGTTTGCAGGATTCATAAGCCCATTAAAACGCAGATAATTAGGCCCGAAATCGTAATTAAAATAACCTGCGTATGCAGAAATAGCCGTACCACTTTCCCGGTTAAGGGGCGAATCTAAAAATGCTTCTGCGCTCCATAAAAACATGTCGTGGTATAACGTATCGCCTGCGGCATTGCCTGTCCAGGTAGCGTTTTTTTGTGATGCGAAACCCGCTCCTATGTTAAATACTTTTTTAGAACCCAGGTACGAGCCAGCCATATAAGGTGTTGTGTGCCCTTCCATTTCAAAAAAGTTGTATGCCAGATATGCCTGAAACTGCTTATGGTGGCCTTTGCGTACAAACGTGGCATTAGGCCCAAGTGGTTGCGCAGCGGCGCCGCTACTGGTTATCGGAAACGGATCTGACACCACAAGTCTGTAATCTAATTTACTTACCTGCCCGCGGGCGTATACACTTAGCTTGCGGTTAAACTGGTCTATTTGATCTACGGTAGCCTGCGCAAAAACCGGTACATCCAGCGTTAATATTGTGCCTACACTGGGCTGCGTAAACCGCGAAATTCCGCTGGCAACCGTAAGGCCTGCGCCAAGTTTCAGCGCGTTATTATTCGTTACTCTGTACTCGCCCAGCGCATCATGAAAAAACGGTGCAATTTTGCGGTTGCCGCCGTTGCTGTTGTACATAGCATTAAAGTTGTTTTGCCCGAACTGGAAATACAGAAAAGCCCGCTCACTTATCTGGCCGAACATTTGTATCCGGGTGCGCCGAAGTCCGATATCGAAGGTTTCGCTTTTGGGGTCGCCCTGAACTAAAGTGCCCGGGTTGCTTTGGTTGTAGCGTAGCCAGATCTGGTTCAGAAAAGTTACCTGAAAATACTGCGATCCGGATTCGTTTAAGTTAAATTTTAATGCCTTTGTATTTTTTGGAGGCTCTGGTGCCTGACTGGCAATTGGTAATGGTTCGGTTTGGGCAACAGCTTTATTAATGCCAGAAACAATTAATAAAATAAAAAATAAACATTTAAGAAGATTTATAGAACTGAAATTTATCATCCTTTTATTTTTCTTTTTAATGTACAGTTTTATACCTGCAAGCCTCATTTTAGGTGCCATTACAGGGCAAATTTAGTAATTCTGAATTTTAAGCAACCTTGGTAATACTTACTTCTGATATTAATATGCCGAATTTTATTAAAGCTAAATTTTAATAATAGCAAAACGACGGAAGTTGCGGTAATAACGTAAACTATTTACTTAACAGCTTAATTGAAAACGATGTTTTTTTAATTTTAAGATTAACCTGAATTAACAACCATTATAATAACCTCAGCGCTGGTTTATCCGTGCGCAGAACGCCTTCAGATTAAACAAGAAAAAATAAATATTACCAGAAAATAGTATTAACTGCAGATAAAAAAAGCAATGCTGCTGGTGCGCCAATTTCTCTAAAAACTATAGACGATATACAAAAATAATACAGCAAAATAATTGCAAAAGCACAAAATAATAGCCTCGACTCAAGCTTTTTTAGCTATAACTGCCGGGGCATAAATGCAGGAAAACATATATTTTTTAGATAAAACCGGGCTGAGGTTAATAAAGCATATTTATAATGAATACAGCCATTTTTCTGCCACCGACGAATATTTTGTAAAAAACGATACCCTATTTTTTTCTTTTAATAAGCCCGTTTGGTGGAGTTTTTTTTACAGAAGCTAAAACCGATGGCCAGACTATTAACAATGTAACAGCAAAACGATTTTCCCAATCCAAAAAGGCCCTTATCCGTATCCAGAAATTCCGGGCAACTCGTCTATTTTCCTAAAATGTGAAAATAAAAAAGGCAGCCTCAGGGCGGAAACAAAGCTAAAGGCATCCTGTCTGGCAAACAGCGCGTAATGATTAATATTCTGTAGTAAGTTTACCTTAAGGCATGCAATATTTCACACCAAAGAAAATGTTCTACAATTTATTTTACAGGCATGTATAAATATGCATGCTTGTTTTTTTTGTGTGTTACTGCAACGTTGGCTTCCGCGCAAATTCCCGATTCTGTACGTGCAAACGAGCAACTGCCCGAAGTAGAAGTAACCGGTTATTTATCGCGGCAACCGCTGCTGCAAACGCCAGCCTCGGTGGCGTTGGTAAACGAAGCGCAGTTGCAAAACCAGGCTACAGAAACGCTGCTACCGGCGCTGAACGTAATTCCGGGCGTACGCATGGAAGAGCGCTCTCCCGGAAGTTACCGTTTGTCGCTGCGGGGCAGTTTGCTGCGTTCGCCTTTTGGGGTGCGAAACGTGAAAGTGTACCTGGATGAATTTCCGCTTACCGATGCCGGCGGCAACACCTATTTAAACCTGATAGACCCAGGAAATATCCGCCATATCGAAATTCTGAAAGGGCCCGACGGGAGTTTGTTTGGCGCCAATTCGGGCGGAGTAGTTTTACTTAATGTGGCCCCGAAGCAAAACGAACCGGCACTTTCGCTGAATCTGGCAGGCGGATCGTACGGGCTTTTTCATGAGAATATTTCGTTCCGTAATGGCACAAAAAATGGCGCCTTCAGCCTAAACCAGGGTTTCCAAAGATCGGATGGGTACCGCGAAAATTCAGCTATGCGAAGGCTTTACGTTGAGGCCGCGCACGATTGGAATTATACGGAAAAAACACGATTAAAACTGTTCGCTTTTTATGCCGATCTGCACTACCAGACTCCGGGCGGATTAACTCTGCAGCAATTCTTAACCAACCCGGAACAAGCGCGCCCTGCGGCTGGGCCTAACAGGGGCGCGGCAGAGCAAAAAGCACAGATAAATAACCAAACTTTTTTCGGCGGAATCACCCACGAAATTGCCCTCGGCAGCCGTGTAAAGCATGTTGTTTCTGTTTTTGGAGCCAATACTGATTACAAAAATCCGTTTATTACCAATTACGAAACCCGCGCAGAAAATAACATCGGGATACGAACATATACTGAAGTTTCATCAGCAGACAGCGCGCTTATAAACTGGAAATTCAACATCGGTTTAGAGGGCCAGAAAGCAGACCAGCGAATTCGGAATTTTGATAATAACCAGGGCGAAAAAGGCGCTGTGCAAAGCGCAGATAAATTTGGCGCAAACCAGCATTTTTACTTTGCAAGATTTGCCGCGCGGCTTACAAAAAAATTAACCGCCGAAGCCGCTCTAAGCGCAAACTTTTACCGGTTCGATTTCGCGAGTTTACCCGAATCTGAAACCGCTTACGAAGGCAAAAGTACTTACGCGCCAGAGTGGATGCCCCGCATAGGTTTTTCTTATTTACTGCACCAGAATTTGGCTTGGCGCGCTACCATTAGCCGTGGTTACTCTCCGCCTACTATCGCCGAGATACGCCCGTCGGGAACAGAAATAAATCCTGATTTACAGGCCGAAACCGGCTGGAATTACGAAACCGGTTTCCGCTACAGCCACCCGAAAAACAGGTTTCAGGCAGATGCGTCTGTGTTTAATTTCCGGTTAGAGCAGGCCATTGTACGGCGCGTAAACGCCACAGACGAAGAGTATTTTACCAACGCGGGCGGCACCAACCAAACCGGCGCCGAAGCTCTTGTTTCAGGCTGGATTCTTCAACCTAAAACATCCGGATTGGTGCGCGGTTTGCAGCTTACCGGAAGTTTTACTTACAACTATTTCAGGTTTACAGATTACCAGACCGGCGAAAATAATTACAACGGAAACAAGTTAACCGGCGTGCCGCAGCAAGTGTCGGGCGCAGGGTTTGTGCTCCACTTTTTAAACGGATTTATTCTTTCGTCTCAGCTTATAAACACCGGTAAAATACCGCTAAACGACGCAAACACCGTGTACGCCGGAAGCTATAACCTGCTGCAGGCAAAAATACGCTGGGAACAGCCCAACCAACGCAAACTAAACTGGGAAGTTTTTGCCGGCGCCGACAATTTGCTAAACCAGAAATACAGCCTTGGCAACGACATTAACGCCTTCGGAAACCGCTATTACAACGCTGCCGCACCTCTTAATGTTTATGGCGGAATTAGCCTGAAAGTTTTTTAGGATTTGATAGGCCTGTTTGTAAAAAATATGTATTCTATAAAAGTAAATTTGAGCCATATTTTACCTTGTAGTAACCGTGTTTTCGGCCTTCGCAGCTAAAAGAAGATTCTTTGAGATTCTACAATTTCACGCGTTTATATTTAGACCGCCATCAGCAAAACCAGGCACCTGCAAGTGCCAGTTTTGCGCCCATCAGAACATAAAAAAGCTGCCGCCGGAAATGGGATTTCAAGGCGGCAGCTTTTTAGGTAAAACTGTAGAGTTTTATGTAATTAATTGCTCCTACTTTTTGGGTACAATTTTCCAAAGTTCGCCGTCCGAATTATCGGTAATAACATACAGCGCGCCGTCGGGCCCTTGTTTTACATCGCGTATGCGTTCAGATTTATCGAGCAGCAAATGTTCTTCGCCGGTAACACGGTTGTTTTCTATTTGTAACCGCACCAAACGCTGATCGCGCAGAGCGCCCACAAACATATTTCCTTTCCATTCCGGAAACAGATCGCCGGAATAAAACTGCGCGCCCGACGGGGCAATTACAGGATCCCAATAGTAAACCGGCCGCTCGTACCCTTCTTTATCGGTAACTGCGTTTGGCACTGGCTTGCCCGAATACTCTTCGCCGAAGGTAACCAATGGCCAGCCATAATTTTTGCTTTTTTCTATCAGATTCAGCTCGTCGCCGCCTTGCGGGCCCATATCTACCACCCAGAATTTTCCGTTCGCATCAAAGGCTGCAGACTGTATATTCCGGTGCCCCAGCGTCCAGATTTCAGGCAGATTATTGGCTTTGCCAATAAACGGATTTCCGGGTGCCGGCTGCCCGTCTTTTGTTATCCGCAAAATTTTACCCAAATGGCTGTTCATGTGCTGCGCCTGCGGGCGGGTTTCAAGGTCAGACCTTTCTCCCATGGTTACAAACAACATTCCATCGCCGTCAAAAGCAAGCCGCGAGCCGTAATGTTTGTTGCCGTCGTAGGTTGGCATGGTGCGCAAAATAACTTTTACCTGCTCCAGCTTTTTGCGGTCGGCAGACAAAACTCCGCGCGCGATGCTGGTACCGTTTCCGTTTTGGCGCGGCTCGGCAAACGACCAGAAAATTGTTCTATCGGTATCAAAATCGGGGCTTAACGCCACATCCAGCAGGCCGCCCTGGCCCCGGTCGTCCACTTTCGGCACACCGGCAATCGGTTCGCCAATGGTTCCGTTTGCCGAAACAATTCTCAGGTTTCCGGATTTTTCGGTGATCAGGAAACTGCCGTCTTTTAAGGGCTCTACCGCCCAGGGTTTTTTCAGGCCTTTGGCAACGGTAATAACCTCTATGGGTGTTTGGGTTTTAATGGCGCAGGCACGGTTCTGGCCCTCAAATGCCGGTTTTTGCTCCGGCGAATTTGGTTTGCGGGTTTCTAAAGGAGTGCAATCTTTAGATGTTGCCGTTTCTTTTTCTGCTTCTGTGGTTGTTGTTGTGGTGGCAGTGCTGGCAGTGGCCGAAGTGTCTGATTTAGACGCAGACTGGCTACACGAAACAAAAAGTACCGCAGAAAGCAGTCCAGCTGTTGTTAGCGATAAGAGTTTATTCATAATACAGTAGTGTTGTAAGTTGATTACGTATTAACTGATCTTACGAATTTATGTTTGGTTTTCTTCTTTCCTTCTTATATTGCTTTGGTTGCAAACAGACTCTTCTACGGCGAAAAATTGGGCAAAAAAAGGCTTGCAAGAATAAACTTGCAAGCCTTTATACTGCAGAGAGGGAGGGATTCGAACCCCCGGACCTTTAACAGTCAACGGTTTTCAAGACCGCCGCAATCGACCACTCTGCCACCTCTCTTTGATGATACAAAGGTAATACGCCGATTTATTCTCTGCAATAGGCATTCAAAATTTTTTCTATAAAAATGAAGCGAAAATTGCGTAAAACAGTGTGAAATAAGGCAAAATCGTTACAAAATTATTTTCCTTCAAATTTTACCCCGCTTACTTCTAAAAGCTGTGAGCACTAATAAACGGGCTGCTGGGAGGCAATTTCGGCATTCTGGCGTTTGGCGGCGTCTATGCTAACGTTCACTTCGAAGCCAAGTAATAAAATCATCGAAATAAAATCGAGCCAGATCATTAAACCTATTAGTGCGCCAATAGAGCCATAAAATTTATTATAGCTGTCGAAATTGGTGATGTAGGCCGAAAAAGCCATAGAGACCAGGAAAATTAAAATAGTGGCAACAATAGACCCTGGAGAGAAAAAACCCCACTTGGTGGTTACGGCAGGAGCGTAATAATACACCAGCGAATTTGCCAGAAAAAACAGGAGAATTACGGCTACATATTTCAGTACCACAATCATGTAGTAAAAACTCTCCGGAACGATGCCGTAAAACACCAGAATATCGATGGTGTACGTGCCCATAAATATCACGGCGATGGCCATAAAAACGATAAAAGCCAATGCTACCGTAAGCACGGCCGCAATTACCCTTTTCTTTATATAAGAGCGGTTCTCGAAGGTTTTGGTGGTTTTATTAAATACGTCCATCATGCCCATAATGGCGTTGGTAGACATAAACATGGCAAACCCGAAACCAAACGACAATAAGCCGCCCCGTGGTTTGCTTACAATATCCTGAATGGTTTCGGCAGAGGTGGCATACATATTGGCCGGCATCAGGTCGTGCAGCATCACCATAATGGTTTCTTCCACATCCTGAATACCTATAATGTGAGCTATATAAGGAATTAAGGTAAAAAGGAAGATAATACCCGGAAAAATAGCCAGCGTAAAGTTAAACGCCATATAACCCGAGCGTTTGGTGATAGAATCTATCTTAAGCTCGAACCAAAGCATGTGCAAAACATCGTACAAACTGGTTTTACCGTCGCTTAATTTCCACTGCATCAGCAGCAGTAAAAACGATCTGTAAAACGTGTTCGACCGGATTTTTTTGCGATAAAAACTCATGAGCCGAAATATGGTGCCATGGTATCGGTAATTTGTTTGGGTGGCGCGGTGGGCCGGCCCGTTTTCATGTCTACAAATACCATCGTGGTTTCTCCAACGTTTAGTACTTTTCCTTCTTCAGAAACGGTTTCGTACTCAAAAATGATGCGCGATGCAGGCATTTTTGCCAGTTTCAGCCTTATGGTAAGCAAATCGTCGTAACGGGCAGGGCGAATAAACTTGGTTTTCATCTCCAACACCGGCATCATCACTCCCTCCTGCTCCATTTCTTTGTAATGAATACCCAGCGCCCTGAATGCTTCGGTTCTGGCTACCTCGTAATATGCCGCGTAATTACCATAATATACGTAACCCATCTGATCGGTTTCGGCATATCGTACCCGTATTTGTACTTCGGAGGTAAACATAAAAAGTTGTTATGTTGATCTGTAAGCCTGTTTTGCGGGCCGTTTTACCATTGGGCAGCCCTCAAATCATTCTCTTTAAAGCGCTAAAGTAAAAATTATGCCGCAATAACCGTAAAAATGGCCTTCGCAGCTTTATTTTATAATATACGGGCTTTGTTTAATGCCTGATGATAAATTCGGGCGTTGCGTAAATGCTCGTTTAAAGTAACCGCGAAATTGTGGTAGCCCGAAAAGTCTTCGCGGGCACAGAAATAAAAATAATCGTGTTTTTCGTAGTTTAAAACGGCATTTAGCGAGGCTATAGAGGGCACATTTATGGGCCCTGGAGGCAAACCGGCGTAACGGTAGGTGTTATAAGGCGAGTCTGTTTCTTTGTGCTTATTTAAAACCCGCTTTATTGTAAAATCCTGAGCAGCGAAAACCAGCGTGGGGTCTGCTTCCAGCGGATGGTTTTTCTTTAACCTGTTAAGGTAAACGCCTGCTATGCGGGCTTTTTCTGGATTTTGCTGCGTTTCGGCCTCTACTATAGATGCAAGTGTAGAAACCTCGGCGCGGCTTAGGCCCAGCGCTTTTGCCTTGGCGTCGCGCTCTGGCGTCCAGAATTTCTGGTATTCTTTGTTTAATCTGCTTAAAAGTTCTTTTGGCGTGCTGGTCCAGTAAACCTCGTATGTGTTCGGGATAAACATGCTCATAATCGTGGTGGTATCAAACCCGAGCGAGTTTACATATTCCTGATCGTTTAGAAGCGCGTAAATCTCTTCGCCATCGGCCTCAATATATTCTGCAAGCTTGTTGGCCAGGTCTTTTTTTAGCCTGATGTTATGAAAAGTGACCTTTACAGGCACCTGCTCTCCGGCCCGTAACTTACGGATAAAATAATAGTTGCTGGCATCGTCGGGGATTTCGTAAAACCCCGGCTTCACCAGCTCGTCGTAATCCATTAGCCTGCCCATAAACCTGAACGAGAGCCGGTCTATTATAACTCCCTTAGATTCTATAGAGTCCATGGCCTGCTCGTATGTAGCTCCCGTAGGAATACGCACATACATTTCGCGGCCCTTAGTATCTACGTTTGCCGTTTGAAAAATCTGATAGAAATAATACGAGAAACAAGTAAACAAAAGAAGCGCCACGAAAATCGCCACCTTTAAATTAGAATTCTTTACCGGACGGCTCTTTGGTTGGATAGTTGCCATTTTTTACAATAAGATAATGTAAGGTATAAGTTAAGTGTTTACCTTTGCACCAAACTGTTACCTAAAATTTTAACTACAAAATTAACAGGTAAAACCAAGTATTTTTTGTTTAACCAATCAGAATATGAAAAGATTCTACAGAAACACCTTTAGCACCATGCTGCTGGCCGGTGGATTGACGATGGCTTTCACGGCCAACGCACAAACCAAGCTAACAGAATTTACCTTTACCGGTGCCGCCGGAGACGAGGTTACTTACGCTCCCGATTTCCAGCCGGCAAATGGCAATGTTACCGATATGAGCCGCGGTTCGGGCGTTACTCCTTCTGGCAGCGCTAACAGGTTTTCTTCTTCAGATTGGGCGCTGGCCAGTACCGGCACTACCTTGGATGTTACTAAATATTACTCTTTTACTATCACTCCCGATACCGGATTCGAGATGGATCTTGACTCATTATATTTTGATGAGCGCAGATCTGGCACCGGCATCAGAGACTGGGCAGTAAGATCCAGCCTTGATGGTTTCGCTACCGACATCGCCACGATGAATGTGCCTGACGATACCGATACCCGCACTTCTGCTATTGGTTTAAGCGCCGCCTTCGAGGATCTGACAGTTCCGGTTGAGTTCAGGATTTACGGTTATAATGCCGAAGCTGCCGGCGGAACATGGCGTATAGACGATGTTAGCCTAATCGGCAATATCTCTTCTGCCGGATCGGCCACTACGGTTGCATTTAACTCTAACTCATTATCTGTAGACGAAACAGCCGGCACTGCTAATGTGC
>JAFADQ010000011.1 GCA_023424725.1 Bacteroidota bacterium | reverse complement strand
ACCTTAACCTGTTATAAAACTGCCAAAATTAAGGCAATCAAACATCCATTACCCGGTTTCCGCTTTTTTTGTTTCTTCCGGCTCAGGGTTTTCCGAAAGAAATTGCTGCCCGATTGCCGGATCTATTTTTTTAGATGTTTTGGCGCCAAGTTGCTTTAAATTTTCTACTCTTCGTAAAATATTTCCCTTGCCCTGGCTAAGCTTATTCATGGCGGCGTTGTAACGGGTTTGGGTGCGTTCCAGGTGCTGGCCAATGTCCTGCAAATCGTCTACAAAAGCCGCGAATTTATCGTAGAGTTTTCCGCTTTCTTCTGCAATGCGCAACACGTTGCGTTTCTGGTTTTCTTGTTGCCATACTCCCGAAACGGTGCGCAAGGTAGCCAACAGGGTAGAGGTGGTTACAAAAACAATATTACGGTCCAGCGCGTCTAGAAACAACTGCCGGTCGTGTTGCATGGCAAGGTTAAAAGCGGGTTCTACCGGAATAAACATCAGCACAAAATCGGGTGAATTTATGCCTGTTAGTTGCTGGTAATTTTTGCGGCCCAATTCGGTATAATGTGTTTTAAGCGAATTTATATGCTGCAGTAGAAATGCCTTTTGCTGATCAGGATCTTCGCAACTGCAGTAGTTCTCGTACGCAACCAGCGATACTTTAGAGTCAATAATAAGATGTTTTTCGTCGGGCAGCATTACAATAACATCGGGCCGGTAAGTTTTACCGTCTTCGTTCTGTTTTACCTCTTCGCGGTTGTAATGTATACCGCGCTGTAAACCCGATTTATCTAATAAATTTTCGAGGAGATATTCGCCCCAATTTCCCTGCGTTTTGCTATCGCCTTTAAGGGCGCGGGTCAGGTTTATGGCATCCTGACTAATTTGCTGGTTGAGGTTGGCAAGCTGGGTTATTTGCTCGCGCAGGCTAATATTGTCGCGTAGGTTTTTTTCGTAGGTTGAGTCTACTTTCTGTTCAAATTCTTTTATACGCTCGCGCAGCGGCAGTAACAGTCGCTCCAGGTTTTCGGAAGAGCTGCGCCGGAAATGCTCCGAATTTTCTACCAAAACCTGGTTGCTAACGCTGCGGAACTGCTCTAAAAACTGAGCCCGCAAATTTTCCAGTTCCTTTTTTTGGTCCTCCCAGCGCTCGGCCAAATTCGCGTAATCAGACTCTGTGCGCGAAAGCTCGTTGCTGGTAGTTATTACCGATTGCCGTGCTTCGCTAAGCTGGGTTTGCAGTGCGGCTATTTCTTCTGTGCGGGCCGCAAGCAGCGCTCCGGTGCCGGCGCCTTTGCGTGTGCCAAGCAAATAGCCTGTTATTAAACCAAGACCTAAAAGTCCTGCAAAAATTAATACATCCATTACTGCAATTTACGAATTTAGCTCCAGAAAAATTTATTTTAGGCGCTGGTACCCACATATTTGGCCCTTACAGCCTTTGGTATTTTATTTTTCGGCGCGGCTGCAAATGGTGGTGTATGGGCAATAAAAACAAGCTTCCAGGTTATGAGTTTTCTCGAACGGATGCGCCGGGTTTAACATATCGGAGATTATTTGCCCCAAAATAATTTCAGATTGCTGAATAAATTCCTGAATTGTTTCGTCCTCATTAAAAGAAATACCTGCGCTTAAAAAACCAGCCGGTATGTTGCGTAACGAGTAAATTCCCGGATCGATGGAGGTGCTTTCGGTGTAGTTAGTTACCAGGGGTTTCAGTTCGTTACCGGGTGCATTTTGGTGCAGCATTTTGGCCATTAAATATTTGTAAAGCCAAAGCTGGCGTATTTTGCCGGCTTGGTCGTTTTGCAATAACGATTGTTGCAGCGTGGCGGCATGTTTTTTGAGTTCCGTAGCCTCTACTTTTCCGGTTTTATAATCAATAACCCTAAGCTGGCCGCCGCTTATGTCTATTCTATCGGCAAAGCCTGCAAGTTGCGCCGTGAAATTGCCGTTTTCGGTTTCTATTTCTAAATAAGTACTCAGCTTTGCTTCCAGCGCCACAATCTTCACCGGAAACTGTCCTGCATCTATCTCTTTCTGCAGAAAATTAACAATTACTTTAGCGGCCACTTTACGCAACAGGTGGTTCATTCCGGTTTGCGAGTGCTTGCTTTTTATCACTTTGCCAAATGCCTGCCGCACTAAATCGTTTACGAGCAATTTCATTTGTTCCAGATCTTGCTTTTCTATATGCCGCCCCGGCACAGAAAATGGCCCGTACAGCTTTTCCAGCACCTCGTGCACGATGGTCCCGAACTGGTCGGCGCCCAGCGTTTCGTCTACGGTGTCGGTTTCGCGCAATTTGGCAATGCGGCTAAAATAGAATTGCAGCGTGCACGCGATGTAAGAATTTAAGGCCGATGGCGAAAGCCCATTTTGCAAATATTGCCGCACGCGGTTAAGCGTAGCGGCATCTTTGCCGATGGCTAGGCTTTGGCCGTCAGATTTTTTATCTGTTGCCTTTAAGGTAGCGGTAAATTCTTCTATTTTAATTCCCGGATTGCGGGGCGCCAAATCGTGTTGCAATTGCAGAATAAACCTGCTTTTCTCATTCGCTCCGTAAGTATCCGAAGGCAGCACATGAACTAAATAAACCTCTTTGGCGCGCTGCAATAAACGGTAAAAATAATAGCTGGTAAGGCTTTCCTGGTCGTTTTGCGTAGGCAGCCCAAAAGTGCGAAGCGCATCGAACGGCAACAAAGAGCTTTGCCTACGGCCTTGGGG
>JAFADQ010000408.1 GCA_023424725.1 Bacteroidota bacterium | reverse complement strand
AGGTTGTCGTCGGTGGTAGATGTAAAACTGAATGAGGGAAATAAAAAGCACTTTGGCGCATCCGGCGGAATTGGCTTAATCTCCTCCAGGTTAACAATAGAGGGGCCGATAAAAAAAGACACATCGTCGTTTATGATTTCGGGGCGCCGGACTTATTTTGATGTTTTCACCAGGCAATATAACCGCATAAACGAAGGCAAAGAAGATTTCGACCCGATACCGGATTATTATTTTTACGACCTGAATGTAAAGCTAAATTATACGTTAGGCGCCAAAGACCGGATTTTCCTGAGCGGCTATTTCGGCAAAGATGTTTTCGGGTTTAATAACGACCGTTTCAACTTCGATTTTAACTGGGGCAACATTACCTCTACCCTTCGCTGGAATCATATTTTCAACCCAAAGCTATTCCTGAACACCTCCTATATTTTCTCTGATTATGGTTACGATATAGGCACCGGCCGCGATCAGGTAAAATTCACTATCGGGTCGGGCATTACCAACCACTCTTTAAAATCTGATTTTACGTATCTGCCAAACAACAAGCACAACATAAAATTTGGCGCCCAATATACCTACCACCACTTTAATATAGGCAGCTACCAGATTAGTGCAGCCGACGAAAGAGGCTCTGTAAATAACGGCACCAACTATTTCGCCTCGGAAATGGCCGCCTACATTGGCGACGACATTACCCTTGCGCCCCGATGGAATTTAAGCACCGGTTTGCGCTTATCGGGTTTTATGCGCGGCGGAAAAATATTTGGCGGACTGGAGCCCCGCGTATCGTTATTGCATAATGTAAACGAGCTTACTTCTTTAAAATTAAGCTACGCGCGCATGTTCCAGTATGTGCACCTGGCCTCAAATTCGGGCGCCTCGCTTCCAACCGATATCTGGTATCCGTCAGGCAACAGAGTTAAGCCGCAACGCTCAGACCAGGTAGCGGCTGGCGTTAGCAGGCTTTTCGGCAAAGGTAAATTTATGATCACCAACGAGGTGTATTATAAGTGGATGACGCGCCAGCTCGATTTCCGCGACGGAGCAAATGTTTTTCTGAACCCCAACATGGAAGCAGATTTTGTGTTTGGCAAAGGCTGGAGCTATGGTAACGAAATTTATCTGGAGAAAAAATCTGGCAAAACCACCGGCTGGATTGGCTACACCCTAAGCTGGACCTGGCGGCAGTTTCCGGACATTATGGATGGGCGCAAGTTTATGGCACGCTACGACCGACGGCACGATGTTTCTGTAGTAATTATGCACCAATTAAACGAAAAACTGCAGCTAACCGGTACCTTCGTGTATGGTACGGGCACCGCGGTATCGTTACCTGTTGCCCGGTTCGCGGTGCAGGGAATGCCCGGCACATCTCCAGATGTAGCTAATATTTACACAGAGCGCAACAGCCACCGCATGGATGCTTACCACCGGATGGACCTGGGTTTGGTGCAGCAACTTAAAACCAAACGCGGCGAGGCCAACATTACCTACGGAGTGTACAATGTGTATAATAGGCGCAACCCGTATTTTATTTATATAGACGAAATAAAAAACCCGGCCGAAACCATTACCGAAAAATTTCAGGCCAAACAGGTTTCGTTGTTCCCTATTATACCATCAGTTACCTATAATTTTAAATTCTGATGATGAATTTAGCTTCCGTTGCCCGCATTTTTGCCCTCTGCAGCTTCGTTTTGCTGTATAGCTGCAATATGAACAAAGACATAGATGTGCCCCTGCCCGGTTACGAAAAGCAGCCGGTAATAGAAGCGTATGTTATAAAGGGCAACAAATTCAGAGTGCTGCTTACGCAAACCAGCAGTTACTTCGATAGCCCCTTGCCGGTGCCCATAAAAGGCGCTACCGTTATTTTTACGCATAACGGGCAAACAGATACCTTGCAGGAGCTAACCACTTTAGAACAACAATACGACACCGCCACCAGCAAATTTTATAATTACCAACTTAACAAGCAAATTGCCCCGAACCCCGGCGATCAGTTCGCGCTGATGGTAAACCTGGCCGATGGAAAAACAATAACCGGAACATCTACTTTTTTAAACGCCGTGCCCATAGATACGATTAAATTTACCGGCGATGGCGACGATATTTCGTTGGCCGCTTATTACCACGACCCCGCGCACGAAGAGAATTACTATCGTTTTCTGGTACATAAAAATACGCCCGAAGGTAATTTAGAAGACGACGACCTGGGAAGCGACCGCCTTAATAACGGCAAGTATAACTCGTTTTATACCAGCGATAAATTTAAACACGGCGATACGCTGGTGGTAACCCTTTACTCAATAGAAAAAGCGTACTACGATTTTATACGCACTGTTGAAGATGCCGATAACGCAAACGGAAACCCATTCGCGCAGCCTGCTACCATACAATCTACAGTAACCGGCGGGCTGGGTGTTTTCACGTCGCTGCCCTATCACCGGCGCGTAGTTATAATTCCGTAACCAGTAACTTTAGCTAATAAATATCGCTAATTTTTACTTACACTACATGAAAAAAGCCACTGCGCTGATTTGGGTTCTGCTGATTACGGTTGCGCTCCATCACACAATTTTTGCCGGTCCGGGCAACAAGCCTTTCACCGGAACCATTACATACGATATCAGGATCGAAGGCAATGTGCCACCTGAATATAGGGCCATGCTACCTAAAACAGCGGTTTACCAAATAAGCGAACAGTTTGTGCGGGTAGACATGACGCCCTCTATGGGTGGCGGCGCCATGATAATGGATCACAAAAACCAAACTATGCGGGCCCTTATAGATTATCCGGGCTTAAAATACCAGTTAGTAGCCGACGAAATGCTGAAAGAGCAGGCTGCGAGGGCCAAAAATATAAATACCACAACCGAAACCAAGCAAATTGCCGGGCACCTATGTAAAAAAGCAATGGTAGATGCCGGCGGTGGCAACATTGCGGAAGTGTGGTATTCTGAAAAAATTCAGGTTGCCAACCTCGATAAAATGTGGGGAAATCTAAAAGGTTTTCCGCTGGCTTTCTCTAATCCTTTGGCAGGTTTGCCCGGAGTAACCATGCACTTTACCGCCACCGAAGTAAAGTCCGGAAAAATAGATAAAAAGCAATTCGAGATTAGTTCAGATTACCAAACCATAACCCAGGAGCAGCTTATGCAAATAATGCAGGGAATGGGGCAATAAACCAAAATCGGTATTACAAAACAAGGCCACCGCAATTCTGTTGCATTGGCCTTGTTTTTGGCCCTCGCAGACCATTTTAACTAAGTATATGGACACATTTATATTAAACTAACCGTTGCCAGCGTCAGTGTCCTCACTGACGCGTTAGGTGCACGTCAGTGAGGACACTGACGTGGGCAGACTTTAGCATTTTAGTTAAAGTAAATATGTCCAGGTACTTATATTATTAAGCTCTGCCGATAGCTGTAAGGGCCAATTTAAGCCCCGCCAGCCGGTAAAATTTACTCCAGCATAATATTTCCGGTAATTTCGCGCAAAGCTATCTCGGCCAGTTTTGCCTGGTACTGGGCGTTGCTGTAGCGAATGGTGGCGTTTAAATAATTTACCTGCGCGTCGCGGAATTCTACGGTAGAAATGCTGCCCAGCTCAAACTTATCCATGGTAATATCGAGGTTGCGCTTGGCAATTTGCTGGTTATTTTCTTCCAGTTTTACTAAAGATAAGTTGGTTTGATAAGTCTGGTAAGCTCTTGTTAATTGCGAGTTGATGTTCTGGTTTATGCGCTCAAATTCCAGCTCCGAATTTTCTATTAAAATGGCGGCATTTTGCTCGTTGCGCCGCTGGTTAAACCCGTTAAATAAATTAACCGAAGCCGAAACTCCGTAATTAAAACCCCGATTTGTAGACTCTCTCGCGAAACCCAACGGACTTTGCGACTGGCTGAAATTATAGCCCGTATTAAGCGACACGGCCGGATACCGGTTTGCGCGCACCTGCTTTAAATCCAGCTCCGCGATTCTGCGGTTTATTATCGCGGCTTTTAAGGTTGGGTTGTGCTGCGCCGCCATGGTTTGCAGGTTTGCCAATAACAGCGAATTATCGATCATAAAAGTATCGGAAACCACAAATTCGGTTTGCACGTCGCGGGCCATTATTTCGTTTAGCAGCACGCGGGTGTTGTTGTAAAGCTCGAGTTGCCGCAGCAGGTTGGTGGTGTCGGTATTAAAGTCTACCTGCGCGTTAAGCACTTCCAGGCGGGCGGCTTTTCCAATCTCGAAACGGATTTGCGCCAGATCTACCCGCTGCCGCGAAATAGAAAGTACCGTATCGAAAGCCTGCAGCGTTTGCTGCTGCTGCACCAAATCGTAATACGTGCTGATAACATCGCCCACTTTTGTAAGCACCGTAAACTGAAAATCGGCCTCTCCTCTTTTGCGCAGCTCCTTTAGTTGCTCGTAACGGGCAAACATGCCAAAGCCGTTAAAAACCGTCCAGCTAAGGCCAACGCCGTAGCCAAAATTGGTGTTGCGCACACCGTTTTGCTCCTGCACGGTGCCATCGGCGCGGGTTTGTTTTATGTTGTTGATGTTGTTGTTATCGCTGAAAGTAGCATTGGCCGCAGGCAAAAAACCGGCATTGCCTATGCTTACATTGTTCTCCGCGATTTCGGTATTATTGGCGGCCAGCTTTATTTCGTAATTATTCTGCAGGGCAATTTTCACCGCCTCCTCCAGGGTAAGCACCGGTTGCGCCGAAAGCCGTCCGGCAACGAGCAGCAGGAGGCAAAAAAGCAGGCGCCAGCGGGTAAATATTTGGTTAAAATTCACTGATCTTTAGTTGGCTGTTGCTAATTCTTCTTTTTCGTACTTCTCTATGTTATCAAACTCAGGCTGGTGCTTTCTTTCTTTCGATAGCATGGCGTAAATAGCCGGAATAATAAACAGCGTAAGCACCAGCGAGAACATAGTGCCGCCCACAATCACGATTCCCATTCCCATGCGGCTTTGCGCGGCTGCACCTAGCGCCATGGCAATGGGCAAAGCGCCAAGGGCTATGGTTAAACTCGTCATTAAAATCGGGCGCAAACGGGCAACGGAGGCTTCCATAATGGCTTCCATGCGGGGTTTGCCTTGCTCGCGGAGCTGGTTGGCGAACTCCACTATCAGAATTCCGTTTTTGGTTACCAGCCCTATAAGCATAATAGTGCCGATCTGGCTAAAAATGTTCCAGGTTTGGCCGAAAAGCCACAGCGAAAACAAGGCTCCGGCAACCGCCAGCGGCACGGTTATAATAATGATGAGCGGATCTATAAAACTCTCGAACTGGGCTGCGAGGATCAAAAAGATGAGCAACAGAGCCAAACCGAAGGCGAAAAGTGTGTTGGAGCTGCTCTCTACAAAGTCGCGCGATTCGCCGGTTAAGTCTGTAGAGAAGGTATCGTCCAGCACCTTGTCGCGGATTCTGTTCATGGCGTCTATGCCATCGCTTATACTTTTGCCGGGCGCCAAACCAGCCGACACCGTGGCCGATAAATACCGGTTGTTGTGGTACAATTGCGGCGGGCTGCTTTTTTCTTCTACAGTCACCAAATTATCGAGCTGAATTAATTGCCCTACATTGTTGCGCACGAAAATAGAGGTCAGATCGAGCGGGTCGTTGCGGTCGGCTTCATCAAACTGGCCGATAACCTGGTATTGCCGGCCGTTCATCAGAAAATATCCGAAGCGCTGCCCGCTAAGCGACATTTGCAGCGTTTGGGCCACATCTAAAACAGAAACTCCAAGGCTTTGCGCCTTTTCGCGGTCTATAGAAACGTTAATTTCGGGCTTGTTAAATTTCAGGTTAACATCGGTAACGGTAAACGTAGGGTCTTGAGCA
>JAFADQ010000365.1 GCA_023424725.1 Bacteroidota bacterium | reverse complement strand
CTCATGTTCAGGATGCCTGCATTGCGGTTTCCCTCGTTAAATTGCACTGTATAGTAACCCGGCGCGTTATACTGGTGAACAAAACGGTACTCATTTACCCATGTATCAGCCGAAACAAGCTGATGTGTTGCTAAAATGCGTGGCTGGGTATCGGAGGTACCGTCGCCAAAATAAATAGTGGCATTTGCCTGATCTACGGGCGAGCTGGCATCGGTATAAATTTCCAGAATAAACTCGAACTGCAGCGGGTTGCCCATAGAACGGGCCACGATATCGCCGGCCCTTATATGGGTTGCGAAAGCACTGTTGCACCCTGCCGAGGCCAAAAACAAGGCCATCAAAACAAAACAATACTTGTAAATATGATTAAAAAAGGTAAGGTTTGGCATAATATTACTGCTCCGGTAACTTTGTTACGGCCGGGTTAAAGATACGGATACAATCGCTTTTTGTAATAGACCCAATACTAAGAAGAAACGATGCACAGGCAAGCAAATCTCTACTAATTTAGATTGATTCAAAATTAAGATCGAAATTGTATTTCAATTTATCAGCCTCTACCTTTGGCCTGCGATTTTCATGGTTTATACCGCAATTAACCGCATATTCATTTAATTGTTCTATAATAAGATATGAATTGGTTTTCCGAAGCTGTTTCCAGCTCTATCGGCCGCAAAATTGTTATGGCTGTAACCGGCCTGTTTTTGTGTTCGTTCCTGATCATTCACGCGTCGGGTAATTTCTCCCTTTTTTCTGATGATGGCGGCCTGGGCTTTAACGCCTATACCAAATTTATGACCACCAACCCGATAATAAGGGTTATGGAAATTGTTTTGCTGCTGGGTTTTGTATTTCATATATGGCAGGGTTTTGCGCTTAGCTATAAAAACCGCAAAGCCCGCCCGGTGCGTTACGCCGTTTGGAAACCAGAAGAAAACACAACTTCGTGGGCTTCGCGCAACATGGGCCTGTTAGGAACCATTATCTTTATCTTTTTACTGGTTCACCTCTGGAATTTCTATTTCAAGCTTAAGTTTGGCGAAATTCCTTACGACGCAGCCGGCAATAAAAATCTGTTCCTGGTAGTTAAAGAGTCGTTCGAGAATCCAATTTACTCTATATTTTATGTGATATCGATGGTGTTTCTGGCGTTTCACCTGCACCACGGTTTCCAGAGCGCATTCCACACCATGGGCTGGAACCACAAAAAATATACTCCCTTTATAAAATTCGCGGGCACTGCCTTCGCAATAATTATTTCGGCGGCTTTTGCTGCCATGCCATTGTATTTCCTCGTTTTCAACAACGGATAATTAACGATTTCATTGCCCTGTATGAAACTGGATTCCAAGATTCCTGAAGGCCCGTTGGCCGACAAATGGACCAACCATAAATTTAACCTGAAGCTGGTAAACCCGGCCAACAAGCGTAAATACGATATTATTGTTGTAGGAACAGGCCTTGCTGGAGGCGCCGCTGCCGCATCTTTGGCCGAGCTTGGCTACAACGTAAAGGCATTCTGTTACCAGGATTCTGCCCGCCGCGCCCACTCCATAGCTGCGCAGGGCGGAATTAACGCCGCCAAAAACTACCAGAACGACGGCGACTCGGTTTTCCGTTTATTCTACGATACCATAAAAGGCGGCGATTACCGAGCCCGCGAAGCCAACGTTTACCGCCTGGCCCAGGTATCGGTAAATATTATAGACCAGTGCGTTGCCCAGGGTGTGCCGTTTGCCCGCGAATACGGTGGACTGCTAGCTAACCGCTCTTTTGGTGGTGCGCAGGTAAGCCGTACTTTCTACGCACGCGGCCAAACCGGCCAGCAGTTGCTATTAGGAGCCTACAGCGCGCTAAGCCGCCAGGTTTCTTATGGCAAAGTAAAGATGTACCCGCGCACCGAAATGCTGGATTTGGTAACGGTAGATGGCCGCGCCCGCGGTATCGTAACCCGTAACCTGGTTACCGGCGAGATAGAAAGCCACAGCGCGCATGCCGTGTTGTTATGTACCGGCGGTTATGGCAACGTGTTCTTCCTGAGCACAAACGCGATGGGAAGTAACGGAACCGCCGCCTGGAGAGCCTATAAAAAAGGCGCTTTGTTTGGCAACCCTTGCTTTACACAAATTCACCCAACCTGTATTCCGGTTTCGGGCGAGTACCAGAGCAAGCTTACCCTTATGTCGGAATCGCTTCGTAACGATGGCCGTGTTTGGGTACCGAAAGCCGTTGGCGATAAGCGTCCGGCAAACCAGATTCCGGAAGCAGAAAGAGATTATTACCTGGAGCGCAAATACCCATCGTTTGGTAACCTGGTGCCGCGCGACGTGGCCTCGCGCAACGCTAAATTAGTGTGCGACGAAGGCCGTGGCGTAGGAGCCTCCGGACTTGCCGTATATCTTGATTTTGCAGATGCCATAAAGCGCGACGGACTAAATGCTATCAGCGCCAAGTACGGTAACCTGTTCGATATGTACGCCAAAATTACCGGCGAAAATCCATACGAAAGCCCGATGCGTATTTACCCTGCCGTACATTACACCATGGGCGGACTTTGGGTAGATTATAACCTGCAAACCACCATTCCGGGTTGCTATGCGCTGGGCGAAGCTAACTTCTCCGACCACGGCGCGAACCGTTTGGGTGCTTCGGCGCTTATGCAAGGTCTGGCAGATGGTTACTTTGTAATTCCGTTTACCATTGGCGATTATTTGGCCGGCATGCCTACCGCTAAAATAGAAACCTCGCACCCTGCCTTTAAAGAAGCAGAAGACAATGTGCGCGCAATGACGGCTAAATTGATGAGCATTAACGGAACAAAAACTGTTGATGATTTCCACAAAGAGCTGGGCAAGTACATGTGGGATTACTGCGGCATGAGCCGTAACGAAGAAGGCCTGAAATTCGCGAAGCAGAAAATACGCGAGCTGCGCGAAGAGTTCTGGACAAACGTGAAAATTGTTGGTTCTGCCGAATCGATGAACGTAACGCTTGAGAAAGCAGGCCGCGTGGCCGATTTCCTTGAGCTGGGCGAGCTGATGGTAGACGACGCGCTGAACCGCAAAGAAAGCTGCGGCGGCCACTTCCGCGAAGAATCTCAAACACCGGAAAACGAAGCCCTTCGCGACGACGAAAACTACACCTATGTAGCAGCCTGGGAATACAAAGGCCCTAACCAGGAGCCTGTTATGCACAAAGAAGAACTGAAGTTCGAGAACGTTAAATTAACACAGAGAAGTTATAAATAATAGTATTGCGTAGTGCGTATAGCGTAGTGCGACTCTTTCAGAACCAATACCTGCAGGCATCAGAATACAGGCCATTAGGATAGTAAAGAGGCATCAGCGAAACCACTACAACCTTAGTCGCACTACGCAATACGCTATACTCAATACTACCTATGGCCGGCAACCCGAATGCTCCTTTATTAAACCTTACCCTGAAGGTGTGGCGCCAGAAAGACCGCAACGACACGGGAGGGTTTCAAACATATCCGCTGAAAGGCATTTCTACCGAGATGTCGTTTCTGGAAATGCTCGATGTGCTAAACGAAGAATTGCTTCGCGCGGGCACCGAGCCCATTGTTTTCGATCACGATTGCCGCGAAGGTATTTGCGGTATGTGCAGTTTATACATAAACGGACGTCCGCACGGGCCAGAGCGTGGTACAACTACCTGCCAGCTGCACATGCGCATGTTTAAAGACGGCGAAACCATCACCATAGAGCCGTGGCGCGCACAGCCGTTCCCGGTTCTGAAAGACCTGGCCGTAGACCGCGCCGCTTTCGACCGCATTATTCAGGCAGGCGGTTACGTATCGGTAAATACCGGTGGCGTACCCGATGCCAATGCTATTCCGATACCGAAAGTAGTGGCCGACCAGGCTTTTGATGCCGCAACCTGCATTGGTTGTGGCGCCTGTGTGGCTGCCTGTAAAAACGGCTCGGCTATGTTGTTTGTTAGCGCCAAAGTTTCGCAGCTTGCCTTATTACCGCAGGGCCAGGTAGAGCGCAAAACCCGCGTAGAGAACATGGTAGCGCAGATGGACAAAGAAGGCTTTGGCTCCTGCACCAACACCGGCGCCTGCGCAGCCGAGTGCCCGGTAGGAATCTCCTTGGAAAACATAGCCATGCTGAACAAAGAGTATTACATGGCAAAAGCTACTTCCGAGAACAAAGTGTAATTGCATTAACCGGAATTTAATTATAAAAGAGGTGGCCCGTTAAGGCTGCCTCTTTTGGTTTCCTGTAGTGCAATACTTTTCAAATTGGTTTCCGTTTCAAACGCCGCTCCGGAGAGCAGCGCTACAACTGTAGCTCCGCTCTCCAGAGCGGAGTATTTTTAGGCTTTGACAGGCAAAAAACCGGGCGATACAGCCTAATTGAACACTTCTCGTCAATTGCCAAAATCACAAACCACAGCGTAACTACAACGTGCTGTCATGTTGAGCATAGCGAAATACCTTGTTAACCAAAACCACAAAGTTTGTTTTAAATGGCTCTTAAACTTTTTACAATCCCGCTTATTCATCAACAGCAACCGGCTAACACTCCGCTCCGGAGAGCAGCGCTGCAACTG